>CAZMAI010000001.1:0-4678 GCA_964564195.1 uncultured Anaerolineales bacterium
ATCACCCTGCCATAGAGCCCATTGGGGCCTGCCGTATGTGCCTGGTGGAGATTGAGAAACAGCGCACGTTGCAGCCAGCCTGCACATTCCCTGTATTTGAGGGGATGGTTGTGCAGACGCGCTCAGAAAAGGTTGTCGATGCGCGACAGTTTGTGCTGCAGTTGCTCTTTTCCGAGCGCAATCACTTTTGCATGTTCTGCCAGATGAGCGGGAGCTGCGAGCTCCAGGATCTGGCCTATGATTACGAACTCGATCATTGGGAGTTCGAGCGGCCCATGCCCAAGTACGCCGTGGATGCGTCGCGGGAATTCTTTGTGATGGATCACAACCGGTGCATCCTGTGCCGCCGCTGTATTCGCGTGTGCGATGAACTGGTCGGCAACGGCACGCTGGGGCTCAAGAACCGTGGCGCAGAGGCTGTGATTATCGCCGATCTGGATGTCCCCTTCGGAGAGTCCAGTTGCATCGCCTGTGGCACCTGTCTGCAGGTTTGCCCGACGGGCGCACTCATGGACCGGGCCTCAGCTTATATGGGCGCGACCGCTCAGATCGAGCGCGTCAAGAGCACCTGCATGGCTTGCCCGTTGGGCTGTGGGACCGAGTTGATCGTGCGCGACGGACGAGTCATCCGCGTCGAGGGCGATTGGGAAGCCGAGCCCAACAAAGGCCTGCTGTGCGTCAGGGGTCGGTTCGATCCAATGCATGACCATCGCGCGCGGGTTCGCCAGCCCCTGGTAAAGCGCGATGGCGAGTGGGTGGTATCTGAGATGGAGACTGCCCTCGGCCTTGTGGCCAATAAGGTGTCCGCGGCCGGTGACAGCGTGGCCACCATTGCCTCAGGGTTCGTAACTGTCGAAGAAGGGCAGGCGCTGGGCGAGGCCCTCGGTGGCGCCAGGTACTATATGTACGACGTCCCGCAAGCGGACGCCGGCGTGACGCTGGCCGACCTGGACGAGGCTGATCTCTTTGTCGTGACGAACACCGATCTGTCTGTGGACTACCAGGTGGCGGGGATGGCCGTCAAGCGTGGCGTGCGCCAGCGCGGCGCCAGACTCGCTATCGTGGGTGAGGGCGAGAACGGCCTGAACGGCTGGGCATCGATCCGCATCGGCGCGAGCGACCTGGGGCGCGTGGCGGAACTGCTCGGCCATGCGGAGAATCCGATCGTTATCTCAGGCCCTGAGGGCCTCGATGTTGCGAAAGAGTTGATCGCGAAGGCGCCCAAAGCGCGCCTGCTCGCCTATGCTCCCGGCGGCAATGGACTTGGCCTGGCGAGCGCGGGCTTTGATGCGGCGTTTAAGGGTCAGGAGGCCAGCGTTTGTGTGGTAGCGGCCGGCGAGACCGCACAGGTTGATCCTGCGCTGCTCAAGGCTCTGGGGAATCGAGCCTTTGTTGTGGTGCTCTCCAGTTATCGCGAGCCGTGGGACAGCGTCGCAGACGTGATCCTGCCGGTTCCGACGACGTTCGAGAAAAGTGGCACGACAATAAGCGCCGATGGTCAGGCGCGCGACGTTGTCGCGGTTGTAGAGACGCGCGTTCTGTCGCTCACGGAGACCCTGGGTCAACTGGCTGAAGCGGCCCGATAGATTATGAGCATCGCGCCGGCTTCTGAGCTGCCGTTGCTCAGGCCGGCCCCTGTGGAGGTATACATGGCCAAGCTCACATTGTGCACGGACTGGCTCGATGTCTGTTCCGGCTGCCACATGTCCCTACTGGACATCGACGAGGTGCTGGTAGCTCTGCTGGACAACGTCCAGCTGCTATCGTCACCCATCACTGATCTCAAGCATCCGCCTGTTGAAGGCGCCGATATCGGCATCCTCACGGGATCTGTCTCCAACGATCATCAGGAAGAGGTCGCGCGCCGCATGCGCGAGCGTGTCAAGATTCTGATTTCGATGGGTGATTGCTCGGTTTTCGGTGGCATTTGCGCCATGCGCAACTTTTTCGAGGTAGAAGAGGTGCTCAAGTATGCCTATGTGCAAACGGACAGCACCGCGCCAGGACAAGAGGTTCCTCGGTCCCCCGAGATTGCCAAGCTCTATCCCAAAGTCAGGCCGCTTCGTGAAATCGTCAAGGTGGACTATTACATCCCAGGCTGTCCTCCTTCGGCTGAAGCAATCGCGTACGTGGTCACCGAGTTGGTCGCTGGCCGCGAGCCCAAGTGGACAGAAGACCTGCTGCGCTACGGCTGATCGAATGATAGATACGGGCATTAGACGATAGGAGACGAACAACATGGGGCAAAAGATCACGATTGATCCCGTGACGCGTGTCGAGGGACATGCGCGGGTGACGATTCACCTGGATGATAACAATCAGGTCGCGCAGACGTACCTGCATATCGATCAGTTCCGAGGATTTGAAAAGTTCTCCGAGGGGCGGCTCTTTTTCGAGATGCCCTCGATCACACCGCGTATTTGCGGTATCTGCCCTGTCAGCCATCATCTTGCCTCGGCCAAGGCCTGTGATGGCGTTGCCGGTGTCGAGCCTCCGCGGCCGGCGACGCTGCTGCGGCAGCTATTGCACATGGGGCAGATCGTACAGTCGCACGCGCTGCACTTTTTCCATCTCGCCTCGCCCGATCTCTTGTTCGGCTTTGATGCCGATCCCGCGATCCGTAACGTTGCCGGATTGGTGGAGGTCAATCCCGATCTGGCGCTCAAGGCGATCCGTCTGCGCAAGTATGGCCAGGAGGTCATCAGGCATCTCAGCGGTCGCAAGATCCACATGAACTGGGCGGTGCCCGGTGGTGTCAGTGCTCCTCTGGCCGAGGCCTCGCGCGACGCGATCCTGGCCCAGAACGAGGAGATGATCGGCATTGCACAGCTGGGACTGGGCGTGGCCAAGGACTGGTTGAGCGCAAACCAGGACGTGGTTAGCCGGTTTGCCAACTTCCCCAGCATGTATCTGGGTATGACCAACGACGGCGCGTTGGAACTCTATGACGGGCCCGTCCGCTTGATCGATGCCAACGGTGATCAGGTGGTCGAGTTCGATCCCAAGCAGTACCTGGACTATGTCCAGGAGCGCACAGAGGACTGGACCTATCTCAAGTTCCCGTACTACAAGCCGATGGGCTATCCCGAAGGGGTCTACCGCGTGGCGCCTCTGGCGCGTCTCAACATCGCGGACCGGATCACCACGCCGCTGGCGAACGAAGAACTAAAGTCCTTCAAGGCGCTGGCGCAAGGGCCCGTCCAGGCCACGTTGTACTATCACTATGCCCGCCTCATCGAGGCCCTCTACGGCCTTGAGCAGATCAAGGTGCTCTGTGAGGACCCGGACATTCTCTCCGAGGATATCCTCAATACCCGGGTTGAGATCACCGGGCACGGCGTAGGCGTGATCGAGGCGCCGCGCGGGACGCTCTGGCACGACTATCACACCGATGAGAATGGCGTGCTGACACGCGTCAATCTCATTGTAGCCACGGGAAACAACAACTGGGCCATGAGCAACGCCGTGGACACCGTGGCCAAAGAGTTTGTGGATGGCAACGGCGTTACAGAGGGGATGCTGAACCGGGTTGAGGCTGCCATCCGCGCCTATGATCCCTGCCTCTCGTGCTCAACACACGCCGTCGGGCAGATGCCCCTGATCGTCAGTGTGGTGGATGCCGCTGGCGATCCGGTCGAGCAGTTTGTGCGCGACTAGATCAGGCTCTACAGATGACAGAGGCGCGGAGGTCTTCCTCCGCGCCTCTTCCTATGCTGGGGGCTGATCTCGCGGTGTTGGTATTCGCCACGAGGGGACGCGTGCCCTATTGTTCGTCGCTTCCGATGGTTACCGTGGCGAGAGGCAAGGCATCACCGGCCGGGTCTCCATCTATCTCTAGAGGCAGGCGTACTCCGCTGGTCGCATCATAGAGCCCGATCAGGAGCGTATAGTCGCCAGCGGGTGTTCCGGCCGGTATGGGTATCCCGCGCCTGTCGACAACGGCGACGCCCGGCTCCCACGTATTTGTCGGCTGTCTGCCGCCGCCGGGTTCAGAGTCATTCTGGCCAATGATCTGTTGCTGTTCGCTGAGCAACTGCGCAAAGACCTTGTAGCGTATCTCGATCGGAGCTGACGTCTCCCACTCCAGTGTGACCTGCAGCGTGCTGTCGCTGGCGGGCGCATCCGGAAAGAGATGGTACCCGCCCAGTCGAATCACCTCACCAAAGACGGCATCGACGGGCCTCATCGTCTCCGATCCCATCGCAGGCGGCACGACGTAGGCCACCAGTCTGAGGTTTCCGTACCAGCGGTCCATGGTCTTGAAGGTGTGCTCCGCCAGCCAGTTCTCGATGACCCCGTCGGGGTCGCTGTCTCCTGTGGCCCAAAAGATGCCGTACAGCTCATCGTGTCTGTCCGCGATCGCCTCGAGCTCTGCCAGGGTCTGGGCAACATCAATCGGCCGCGTTCTGGCCAGCGGGTACATGGGTGGTGGCTCGTCATGGTAATAGTCTACGGTCTCGATCTGTGATGGCGCATTGATCAGTATGGCTGCGCCGGGTCCCGCGTGCTCGTGGATATAGGCGACAATCCCGCGATAGTCGTCCCGCGCATAGCGCGGGTCATCGTACAGGTGGTGTAGCGACCAGGCTGACCCCGTGACAAGTGCCAGGCTGAGCAGCAGGGCGGCGACATAACCAAACACTCTTTTCTGTGGCGAGGCAGCCTGGATCCCGCCAGG
>CAZMAI010000001.1:4778-22251 GCA_964564195.1 uncultured Anaerolineales bacterium
TGACGCACCATGCCGGGCAGGGTGGTTGGGGCACTCACCGCGGGCCAGTAAATCAGCGTGGACCAGGCCGCGCGCAACCAGGGGACAAAGACAACTGCCGCAAGCAGCATGAGCACGGCCCAGCGCCAGAGCGCTGCCCAGGAAAAGGCCCCGGTTTGCCGGCGTCTGGCAATGAACCAGACCAAGAACGTCGCGTTCACGGCCACGAGGATCGTGGCACTGAAATAGTGTGTGTAGAGGAGTGCCACGCTGCTGGCGAGCACCGCCACCGCCTGCCATGACACGAGCCTGGCCCGACTCTCCCAGGATGTGAGTAATCGGTGACTGGCCGTTACCAGGGCTATGGCCAACAGCGTGGCCATGATGTACATGCGCGTTTCCTGTGCATAGTACACCTGAAAGGGGCTCACCGCGGCGAGGGCTGCAGCCAACAGGGCGCCAGAGCGCGTCAGATACCGACCCGCCAGGAGGTATGTTCCAGCCACCACGAGCACACCGAAAAGCACAGAGAGGCCACGCGCGGCTGCCTCCGTCGTGCCGAATATCCCGACCCAATAGTGCAGGACAATATAGTACAGCGGCGGGTGGATGTCATCGGATGCATTCTGGAGGATGGTGGGCACATCGCGTTGCACAAGCGCCACCGTGGTGCCCTCATCGTTCCAGAGGCTCTGGCCATCCAGACGGTAGAGCCTCAGTGCGAGGGCAAGGGCCAGAATCGCCAAAAGGGCGATCAGCTCCAGCCGGCGCGTCGATCTCATCGCTGGTCCCGTTTGCGCAGAATGAGTGCCGCGCCCCCCGCCAGGATAAGTGCCGCACCGACTGGTATCGCCCGCGCTGGCCAGAGCGCCTCGCGGTAGACGACCAAGCCATCCAACGAGAGCTGATTTCTCACGATCAAGTGCACAGTATGGGTTGTGTCCTTGAGGCGCGCGGCGATGCGAATTGTCGGCGCGCCGTTGGAGGGCGCGGTACCGGTGCTCAATCGCCGCACGCGCTGGCCATCCAGATAGACCGCGATATCATCGCCTGTCTGGTCCGGAAGCACCACGAGGTCCAGCGCGGTGCCCTCAAAGGTGAATCCCAGCTCTGCGCCTGCATTCCCACCGCGGTACGTGCCCAGTGTGGCCTGCGCGGAGGCCTCAGTGGTCCAGGGGCCGCGGTAATCGAGGGCCCGGTGATCCTCCTGGTGGTATCCGAGGGACACCCGGAGACTCTGCGAGGTGAGTTCCTGCATGGCGCCGTAAACCGGCAGCGGCGTAAAGTCAGGCTCGACCATCCGGAAATAGTACCAGGACTGGTCACGTTCGGCCTCCGATGGCCGGCGAAAGAACCAGTAGTTCATGACACCCAGCCAGGGCCACTCGCGGGCCGCCCGCTCGTAGGCTTGCACCGCGTATTCCGCCTGTTTCTCCTCCGTCACCCGGCCATAGACGGCGGTACCCTCAAAGTCCGCGGGCAGAGCATTCCAGCCGACCTCAGTGGCCCAGATGGGAATGCCGGCATCTCCGTGGGCGACCATGATCTCGCGCAACAACTGGACGCGGGCAAAGTTGGTCCTGTCCGGACTGGTGCGCTGGTCGAGAGGGCCCGTCCAGAGACCATAGACCATCGCGCCCATGATATCGAAATGACCTCGCGCTCCGGCGGCATACATGCGTTCGAGAAACACCAGGTCGCTGAGGTTGCGCGGCCCCATCTCCGTGGTTTGCGCCAGGCCTGCGGCGATGACGACGCAATCGGGATCCGCTTCTTTGGCCCGCCGGTAGGCGATCTTGAGCAACTCCACATAGGCTTCAGGGTTTACAGGCTGATCGCCCCACTCCGGGTAGATGTTGGGCTCGTTCCATATCTGGTAATAGCGGATCCGCCCGCGGTAACGACTGACAACGGCATGGACAAAGTCACCATAGTCCTCGATGTTGTCGGGCGGTGCCAGCGTCCATCCATCGGCATTGCCTACTGCCCGAGACCAGGCGGGCGGGTTGTCGAGCCGCGCGATGATCTCCAGGCCCTGTCCCTCCGCCAGCTCCACGATCCGGTCGTACTTGTCCCAGGCGCTCTTGTCCCACCGGTGATCCCAGAAATCGCCCTTGGCAGTGATTTCGATGTCCTCCCAGGGGAACTCTTGACGTATCCAGTCAAAGCCAGACTTTGAGATCATGGAGAGGGAGCGCTCGACCTTGGCCTCTTCAACCTCTTGCTCGAGGAAGGTGTTGATCCCATAAGGTGAGAGGCCGGAATGCTGCATCGGGGTCAGCGGCGCCGTCTCTATGTCGGGCTCGAGCTGGAGCAGCAGCCAGGCTCCCGTGCCCTTGAGTTGCTGCCAGAAGTCTTCTTCTCCCGTGATGGCACTCATTGTGCTGGAGATGCGACGGGGCACCGACCAGAGGCAGAATACGGCCACGAGGAGCAGAGCCGTGGCGACCAGAATGACGCGACCCAGGCGGGATTCATTAGACACGTTCAACTGCGCCACATTCCTGCTGCCCGGCAGTGACATCCCTGCACAGGGCCGTGGTGATCAGATCTCATGGCCGTGTTTACTGCAGCCGCTTGCGGCTGGACTGCCGGGGCGGTTGCTTGGGCTGGGGGGTGCCCCGGTACGTCGGAATGTCGATGTCGATGGTGGTGCACACGTCTGCATCCATGAGCCGGCTTCTCAGACGTTCGTCCATGTTCTCCCAGCTCGCATCGGACACTGTGAGGATGGTGGCCAGACGGCTCACATACCGGTAGTTTAGGATCTGGAACAGCTTTTCCTCGGCCCAGGGTGTCGCGTTCTGGGCGCCGAGGTCGTCGAGCACCAGTAGCCGGGCGCGGCGCACCTCATTGAATCGCTGATCGTACGATACCGGGCTGTTGGGCTGGTACGTGGCTCGCAGATGATCCAGGAGGTCGGAGACGACCACAAAAAGGACGCTCAAGCCGTTGCTGGCGATGCGGTTGGCCACGGCTGCGGCGAGGTGGGTTTTGCCGACGCCATAGGCCCCGCGCAGCATCAGCCAGTTCACCGGGTTGTCGGACCAGGCGCGCAGAAGCCTCACCGTGCGGGCCAACTCGGCAGCCTCCGCACGCTCGAGTTCGCTCTCTCGTGTGGAAAAGCTGTCAAAGGTAAAGCGACCGTAAGGGCTGAGGCTGCCAAAGGCCTGGTTGCCCTTGGTGCGTGAGTCTGTCGCATAGATCGGGATCATGTGCACCAGCGACTGGTCCTTGAGCCGCGAGGCGAGCCGCGGGTCCATGTCAGCCAGGTTCTGGTTGGTGGTGATCACCGTTGGCAGCTCGGCGTTGTAGCGATAGTTCAGTATCTGATACAGCTTTTCCGCGGCCCAGGGCGTGGTGTTCTGAGTCCCCAGATCATCGAGAATGAGCACCTCAATGCTGCGCACCTGCTCGAATCTCTCGTCATAGGTCGCAGGGCTGTTGGGGGCATAGGCGCTGCGGAGATAATCGAGCAGGTCCGGCACCACGACAAAGAGCGCACTCTGGCCATTCTCCACGCGATGGTTGGCGATCGAGGCAGCCAGGTGGGTCTTGCCGCTCCCATAGTCGCCGGTAAAGAGGAGCCAGCCTTTGGGGTTCTCTGCGAAAGCGCGTGCCAGCGCCAGCGCATCCTGCAGGCTGACCTGGACGTCGTTCGAGACATCCGCCTTGATCTCGAATGTGTCAAAGCGCATGTTGCGCAGGTGGAGCAGGTTACTGTCCTCCAGAAGCTTGACCAGACGATGCTCGCGCATCTCCCGCCGCTTGCACACGCACGGCACGGCCTTGCCAAAGTTGGGATGCCCCACCGGCACCTGCAGGCGCACATAGCCGACTCCGCCGCAGTACGGACAGACAGAGCCCGGCCTTTCTACTGCTTCTCGTTCAGTCATTTATCTCGCTCACAGCTTGCTCAGGCTAGCGTGTCCGCGGCGAACGGCGGCTGGTTCTCCGTCTGGCGCCGGGTGCCTCGCCATCCGCATCCCGGCCCTCAGCAGCCCAGTGTCGCAGGATGGCGTCGATGTACCGCCAGTTGCGGGCGTTGTTCTCAACAGCGATGCGAAAAGCATCCTCTATCCACTCCTGGGGATAGTCGCGCTCGGCTTCCAGCAGTTGCTCCGCCAACAGGGGCTGCAGCAGGCCGATGTTCTGCTCGTACAGGTCATAGATGTTGGGCCGGTCTTGCGCGATATGCGGCTCACTCACGACGCCCCGACGCTCGAGGACCAATTCGCCGGCTTTGACCTGGCGCATCGCCTCGCGACCCTGAGCAGTATTGGCCAGCAGATACACTGTTTCGCCCGCAGCCTCTGAGACTTGCACCCTTAGGAGGGTCCGCCGGGCGATGCAGCGCTCTACGGCGTCTTGCAGCCGCTGCACCAGGACTTCTATCTCGTCGTCCTCGGCGTGTTTGAGAGCCGAGAGTACGACGCCTTCGCTCTGCAACTCCTCAAGCGTCATATAGCGAGGATAGCCCTCTTGGCGGTTCAGGTAGTAAAACATGAGGCACAGCAGTTTGAGTTCGTCCGGGTCGCGTATCTCCACCAGGAGTTTGGTGAAAAAGAGATCGGGAACCGGCGTGAGACGCGTTTTGCCGCCCGGGAACCCGACGAACGGGATCATATCGGCATCAAGTCCTCGTCACCGAAAAAGTCGGCGTCCATGCTGCGCAACTCGAGGTTGGAGAACTGCGTTGTGCTGGAATCAAAGTGCAGTGACACAGTGGCCAGCGGGCCATTTCGGTGCTTGGCGACGATGATGTCAGCGATGTTGGCTCGCTCGGACTCTTCGTTGTACATCGCCTCCCGGTAGATGAACATGACAATGTCCGCATCCTGCTCAATCGAGCCACTTTCGCGCAGGTCCGAAAGGATTGGCCGCCTGTCCTGACGGCTCTCGACGGCGCGTGAGAGCTGCGACAGGGCCACGACCGGGACATTCAACTCCCGTGCCAGTCCCTTGAGCGCTCTCGAGATGTAGGATATCTCCTGGACACGGTTCTCGCTCTGTCGCGATCCGGCCTGCATTAGCTGTAAATAGTCGATGATGATCAGGTCCAGATCGAACTCGGCCGCCAGCCGCCGCGCCTTGGTGCGAATCTCCATGGGCGTCGGCGATGGTGTGTCGTCGATGAATATCGCTGCCTCTGAGAGCACGCTGCTGGCCTGGGTGATCTGGTCCCACTGCGTGTCGGCGATATGGCCCAGGCGCAGATTCTGGGCATCGATCCCTGTGCGGGATGAAATCATGCGCTGCACCAGTTGCTCGGCGGGCATCTCCATCGTAAAGATTGCCACCACCGAGTCGGCTTTCAATGCCGCGTTCGCAGCCATGGTCAGTGCCAGGCTGCTCTTGCCCACGCCCGGCCGCGAAGCGATGATGATCAGGTCTGAAGGCTGCAAGCCCCCCATCAGACGATCCAGATCGACGAGTCCCGTCGGAACACCCATGGTCTCATCCTGATGCTCCACCAGGAATTCGATGCGCTCGTAGTACTGGCGCACGACCTCTTTGATCGGCACCAGCGACTTGCTCACGCGCCTGTGGGACACCTCGAACAGGATCTGCTCCGCCTGATCGATGACCTCGTCGATCTCACCCTGATCGCGATAGGCCAGAGAGGCAATCTCTCCCGCTGCGCTGATAAGGCGACGCATGACGGCGCTGCGCTCCACGATGTGGGCATAGTGCTCTACGTGGATCGAGGTCGGCACGCTGTTGATCAGCGAGATGAGATAACTGGCGCCGCCGATCACCTCCAGTTGATTCAGTCGCGTGAGGTCATCAACCAGCGTGACATAGTCCGCCGGAAGGCGGCGTTCATGCAGCCCCAGGATGGCCGCATAGATCATCTGGTGCGTTTCGCGGTAAAAGTCTTCGGGCTGAAGAAAGGTCGATATCTTGATCACCGCGTCGGGATCAATCAGCAAGCTGCCGAGGACCGACTGCTCGGCCTCGATATTCTGTGGGGGGAGGCGGTCTGCCATGTGCTGTTTACTCTTCCGGCTCGTTTTCGTCGAGACCGAGCGTGTCGACAAAATCGCGAAAAACGTCCAATCCGTCCAGGGTGTCCTCTGCCTGGTGACGGATGTCAGGCGACGCCTGAATGCCGGCCTTGATCAGGACATCCGCCTCGGCATAGATCGGGGCACCCATCCGGACGGCCAGTGCGATGGCATCGCTGGGACGGGAATCGATAAATGTCAGAGCGTCACCGTGAGAGATGACCAGCTGCGCAAAAAAGGTCCCGTTCACCAGGTCATTCACCAGCACATAATCCAGTTGCCCTGCGAGTTGTGTGATCACAGAACGGAGCAGGTCATGCGTCAGCGGCCGAGGGACGGTAGCTCCCTGCAAGTGCATGGCGATGGCCTCGGACTCGTGTTGGCCGATCCAGATGGGCAGAAACCGCTCGCCCTGGATTTCCTTGAGCAGTACGACGCGATGTCGCGACAGCAGGCTGTACAGGACGGAATAGACCTCGAGCTCGATCATCTCACGGGGATCCTTTGATTCTCTTGCATGGTCATCGAGGGCATTATAACACAGCGAGGGGTGACCGCCAATGGATTCTGGCTGCCGCAGATACCTGTCATCGCCCATGTTGGTTGCAGGAGGGCAGGCGCAACGGCTATAATCGGGCGTAGCAGTTATGGAGGAGCGAGAGTCCCATGGATTGCCCCAAGTGCGGCGTGTATAACCCCGAAGATCGCAAAGTCTGCTGGCGCTGCGACACGCCTTTGCCCAAGCCAGAGCCCCCCAAGAAGCGCAATCCCCAGCGCGTGTCTCAGGTGTGGCTGTATGTCGCTCTGGCCGCGGCGATCGTTATCCCGCTGCTGCGCTACTGCGGCAATATGGTGTCGGTCACCGGCCAGTAACCGAGCTATGCAGTTCAGGCCAGTGGTGATTGCCGGCACAGCCAGGCCGGAGCGACGTGGCAGCACAGCGGGCGGAGGGCCTGAGCGCTCTGCGCAGGCCTACCGGTGAGTCAGGTTCCACTGTCTGAGCGTCTCCAGGCCTTCTCTATCGGTGAGGTCCAACGCGACGGGCGTGACAGAGATGTAGCCGAGACTCAGCGCGCCTATGTCCGTACCTTCCTCAGGAACACCCTCTGGCGGATCGCCGCCGATCCAGTAGTATGAGCGGCCGCGCGGATCCGAGCGACGTACCAACTCATCACGGTAGAGCCTCTGACCGAGACGGGTGATCTGAACACCCTTGATTTCGTCCGCGGGCAGAGCCGGGACATTGACGTTGAGAAGGGGCGGTCTCTCCGCCGGCTCGCTCAGTAACTTGGCCGCAAGGCGTGCCGCAAAGGCTGCGGCGACGTCATAGACCTGGCTCTCAACGCTGTCTAGAGAGACAGCAATGGCGGGTATGCCCGCGATCACCGCCTCCATCGCGGCGGAGACCGTGCCCGAGTAGGTGAGATCGTGCCCCACATTGGCACCTTGATTGATGCCTGAAACAACCAGCGCCGGCCTCTCCTCCAGGAGGCCCAGGAGCGCCAGTGCGACACAGTCTGACGGCGAGCCGCTGGCGGCCAGCGCTGGCCGCCCGTCGGCAAGATGCGCCGGGGTAACCCGCAGTGGTTTGTGCATCGTTTTAGAGTGCCCGGAAGCTGACCAATTGTGTTCCGGGGCGATGATGGCCAGTTTCCCGACGTGGGCCAGCGCGTTGGCAAGCTCGCGCAGGCCGGCAGAGGCGATGCCATCATCGTTGGTGATCAGAATGGTGCGTTCGGACGGATTCAGGTTTGTCATCACTTGGTCTGGGTCTCTTTCATCTCAGCGCTGCGACCGTTTGGGATGTCGTGCGCCAGCTTGAGTAGCCGTTGGTGCAGGCGGCCGGTCAGGTCAGAGAAGGCCGCGCGGTATGTTGCGGACTGCAGAGGTGGCGAGCACATGATCCAGGCATCCTCATGATTGTCGGGATAGTATCGCCGTCGGCGCCCGGCGACTTGCAGTCCGTACTTGGTATACAGGTTCTGTGCGGTCAAATTGCTGACCCTGACCTCCAGCGTGAGCTCCATAGACTGTGCGGCGATGGCCTGTTCGATGAGCGATGCAAAGATCAGTTCACCGAGACCTCGCCCGCGCCACGAGCGACGGACCGCCAGCGTGCTGATATGTGACTGCTCCACCACCTGCCATAGTCCGCCGTAGCCCAGCAGGCCGGGATCCTCGGGGCCGCTCCATGGGCGCCTGGGGAAACGCTCGAGCAGAGCCGCCTGATCCGTATAGCGGAGCACGAGATAGGTTGCGCTAGGGTGGTAGGTGAGCTCCTGGCGAAACGCCTCGGCGGACCAGGGGGTGGGGAATATCTGCTTCTCAAGCAGTACCACCGTGGGGATATCGCCGAGAGACATGGTCTCTAGCGCGTAAGGCAAGTCTCCCAGATCCATCGCAGGTCAGTTGCCCTGGCCGGATAGCGGTTGCTGAATGTATAGAGGCTCCAGCGTGTCTAGATCGTCGCTTTCGCCATTCTGGAGTCGGTCCCAGGCTAGCTCTGCCAGAAAGCCGGCCCGCCGGACGGCGCCTGCAGGGGAGACAATGGACAGTCGCTCGGCACCAGGGAGTTCGGCGAGGCGGTCCGCCAGCGGGGGGTCGATCTCGCCGGTGATGAGCACATAATCGGCGAGGTCGGGATACCACTCTGCAGTGCGATGCAGGCTGATGTCTCCCTGCATTTCGGGCAACCCGTCGTGGTAGGCAAACTCGCCCACACAGATGCGGCCGCGTCCGGCTTCCGCTATAGCGAGAATGGGGCACCCGGGATCCCCCGCGGCATACGCCGTCACCTGCAGGGTGGAGACGCCGATAATGGGCGCCTGTAATGCCAGACACAGACCCTTGGCCAGGCTCAGGCCGATGCGTAGCCCCGTGAAGGATCCAGGGCCCAGGGACACGGCCACACCGCTGATGTCGCTCAGCGTCTTTTGCTGCCTCTCCACCAATCGCGTCACTGCCGGCATCAGTTCTACCGAGTGGTTGTTCCGCGAGCGCCAGGTTTCCTCGGCAAGCACGCCGGTAGCATCGTAGAGCGCGATGCTCGCCACCCGTGTGGCTGTGTCGATGGCCAGTATCATTTCGTCTCCTCGTCAGTCCCCTGGCGCGAGCCATGCACATCGTGCCTGAGAGCGGTGACCATCTCCAGATAGTGTGCCCCGCTGGCCTCAAAGATCAGGGAGCGCTTCATGTGATCGGTATAGTCCAGGGTGATCCAGAGGCGATCTGCCGGAATCACTTCCCTGGCTCTGTCGGCCCACTCTATCACCGTGACGCCATCGCCGTAGATATAATCCTCGAGGCCAAGCCCGAGGATCTCGAGATAGCTCGAGACCCGATAAAGGTCGACATGATAGAGGTAGGGGCCAGTCGACGCTGGTGGGTACTCGTTCACAAAGACAAAGGTTGGGCTGTTGATCACGCCAATGACGCCGAGCCCCGCACCGATCCCCTGTGTGAGACAGGTCTTGCCGGTTCCCAGCTCGCCCTCCAGGCAGACCACGTCGCCCGGCTTGAGCAACTGCCCCAGGCGCCTGCCGATGGCAAATGTCTGGGCCGGACTGTGCGTTACGACATCAAAGGCACTGGCGGTCAGGATCGGACTCAAGTTATCACTCATCCCATAAGGTGTGGCGGCAGGATCCCAGAGAACGTCATCGCTACCAATGTCTGGTGGTGCCCGCCAGCCTGGCTGCGTCCATTACACATGCCTGGCCGGTGGCAACGGCCTCCGATGGACTATAGCCGCATGGCTTTGCACGCGTCTCCCAGGCCATGCGTTTTCAGGTCAGGACAGTTTTATCTCGGCGCCCAGCAGGCCAAAGACTGCGCCACCCAGATGCGTGAGCGGCAAGAGATCCTCCGGTTGGCCCTGAACGCGCCAGACGTCCGCAAAGGCCTCGTCCTCCGCCCATGCTCCCACGATCTGAACCATGAACAGTGAATGATCCCCCGGTGCTATGAGATCTACGACGGCACACTCTAGATGGGCCAGACACTGGTCGATCCACGGGGCGTCTACGCGACGGCTCGCCTCGACATCGAGGCCGCTGGCTTCGAGCTTGTTCATGTCTGCGCCGGAGCGGCTGCCGAACTGCTCAATATGCTCGCCCAGTGGCCGCGCAGGGATATTCAATACACACTCCTGGGCCCTTTCGAGCAGGCCGTGAGTGTAGCGCGATGGGTGTATGGCCAGCGCAATCAGCGGCGGCTCGAGACTGATGGGACAGGTCCAGGATAAGGTCATGACATTGTCCTGCCCGCGATAGCGTGTGGTGAGGAGGCACGTGGGTCGTCCCGCGAGCAGCCTGTGCGCAATCTGCAGTGGAACCTCTCGTTTCACACCCGTTACCCCCCATTGGTGAGCGAGTATGGCATAACCAGAGGGGGGTGTCAAGATCTCCGCTTCCCAGGCGCCTGCCGAGGCTCGACAAGGTCCTCCGGTGAGGCTATAATTTACACAGGCAGGTGGCAGGGCTGTTCCCGTCACCTCGATTGGCCAGTGGCTGTCTCGGTTCTCGGGTATCTCAGCACAGAGACGTGCTCTCAGGAGGGACTCCGATGCTCGTTAAGGAACGCATGTCGCAACACCCAATCACCATCCGGCCCGATATGTCTTTGCATGATGCCCTCAGGGTCATGCACGACGAAAAGGTCAGGCGTCTACCGGTAGTAAGTAAGGAAGACAAGCTGGTTGGCATCGTTCTGGAAAAAGATCTGCTCTATGCGTCGCCGTCGCCCGCCACCAGCCTCAGTGTCTATGAGCTGAACTATCTTGTCTCCCGCATCACCGTAGAGAGCCTGATGACGCGCGATGTCGTCACCGTCAGTGAAGATACCTCTCTCGAGGAAGCGGCTCGGATTATGGCCGATAACAACATCGGTGGTCTCCCGGTGATGCGCGACGACAGGCTGGTTGGAATGATCACCGAGAGCGACCTATTCAAGGTCTTTTTGGAGCTACTGGGTGCTCGTGAATGGGGCACGCGCGTCACACTCAGGGTGCCCGATCAGCGCGGCATGCTGGCAAAGGTTTCGGGAGCGATCAGTGCCAGGGGCGCCGACATCGTCGCGTTGGGCACTTTTTGGGGCGACGACCCGACCAATCGCGAGTTGGTCATCAAGATTCAGGGGATCACCCGCGAAGAGATCGAGCAGATCGTTGAGCAGCTAGAGGCGGAGATCGTCGACATTCGCGAGACCAGGTAGTGAGAAACGAAAAGTTACGGCGTTGTACAGCGGGTCAGATCTCTGGGCCCGCTGTGCATGTTTTTAGGAGCTCCACCATCGCGCGGGCTGCCCGCGCGCGGTGACTGATCCTGTTCTTGATCGCTTCGGGCAGTTCTGCCATGGTACGTTGATACTCGGGGACAAAGAACACCGGGTCATAGCCAAAGCCATGGGTGCCCAGCGGCTCTGGCGAAATCTCGCCTTCGCAGCTGCCAGTGGTCAAAGCGCAGCGTCCGTCCGGCCAGGCGACCGCGATGGCGCATCGAAAACGCGCCCGCCGGTCAGCGGAGGCAAGGTTCTCCATCTCGCCCAGTAGCTTGAGATAGCGCTGCTCATCCGTAAGGCCAGGGCCGCCGTACCTTGCTGAATAGACCCCCGGTCTCTTGCAGAGGGCATCCACCTCCAGCCCGGAGTCATCCGCCAGAGTCACGTGCCCGCTCAACTGTGCATACGTGCGCGCCTTGATCAGCGCATTCTCAGCAAAGCTGTCACCGGTCTCCTGTGCCTGCTCTGTGATGCCCAAATCATCGAGCCCCACAAGTTGGTTGCCCAGCTCTATGAGGAGTTCCCTGTATTCGCGTATTTTGCCTTGATTGTATGTTGCGATCAGCACCGGCAAACAGTCCTTAAACCATGCAAGGGGAAGTCCTTGTCCGTGAATGGAGACAGGTGCAAGCTGAAGCGGGCCGGGAAGAGGCCCCGTCAGCAAGCACTCCATGGCAGCGCAGCCGCCACAGGCCCTGTGTACTGCAAGAGGTTCGAGGCGCTGTGTGGCTAGTAAAGCAGTACGGGTACGCTGCTCTTGCTGGCGATCCAGCTGTGCAGTTGGGACGCGAAACCCTGAAGCGTCGATGCCTTGACTGACAGCACGGCGCTGGCCTCGTCGGGCGTCAGCCCGAATTCGCCGATCACCGAGGCAGCATCTTCGAGCAACTGCTGGCGAAACTCTGTGTCTACAATCGCCGTCCCAATGAGAGCCTGTATATTCTCATGCATCATTGCTACTCTCCCTTATCGTTACGACTCGTATGCGAGACTTGTTCTGATTCTTGATCCATACTGTGCAGACGGACTGCGAGTTCCGCGGGCCTGCCAGCGTGAAGGGTGGCATAGATGAACCAAAAAGCCCCCACGGCCAGCAGCAGATCGCCAATACTGAGGATGGTCGGGAACGGATGTTTCAATACCAGAATATCGCTCAGTATCCATAGCCGCGTTTCCGCTGCCGGTAGGACGATATCTTTCGACCCGAAGACCCTGATGCCGGCATCGGTTACTGTGACCAGTTCCTGCAATCCGGCCCGTGCCACTGCCTCGGGCGTTACCGGCATATAGCCGCCGTTGGCTGTGATCGCCACCATGTTTGCGACCAGTCCCAGTCCGAGAGCGGCCAGCCCCGGCAACCTGAGATTGGCCACGACCACCGCTACCAGGAGCAGATAGGAAGTCACCAGCAGCGTGCTGGCAAGCCAGGCCGGTTCGCGCACATAGACCGCACCTATCTGGATGCCCAGGGCGATAAAGGTCAGCCACCCCAGCACGAATGAGATACGTGCCAATCCACTTGGCCGTCCCCCGGTTAGCAGAGCGATCACTACCGCCAGGGCGATCGAGAGAACCAGAATCATGTCCTAGATGTGCCATCAGAGGATCGCGATATCACGGTGCAAGCCAGGCCTGAACGGAGCGTTCGTCGCGGCCCAAGCTCAGCGAAAAGCGCCATTTGAGAATCTGTCCTTGCCAGTCCCGCTCCAGGGGATCGGTACAGTGCCCGCAACGGGTAGCGCCACGGGCGCGGTAAGCACGTACACGACAGACATGTGCCGTCGCGCCATCGCTGCGATCTCCTGGACTGGCGGTCCATCTGCCTAGAGGCCGAGAGAGGTCAGGGAGGACAGAATGCCAGTGCCACCGCCGGTTCCGCTCCAGGGGATGGGTGCGCCGCCGGCGATAAGAAGTGCCGCGGCCGTGAGCAGAACATACGTCACTGAAAAGTACACCTTTTTCATCATCGCTCCTTTGGATAGAAGATCTGTGGACTAGAGACCGAAAGTCGTAAAGACGCTCAGAATACCGTTGCCGCCGCCGGTTCCGCTCCAGGGGATGGGTGCTCCACCCGTGGCAACCAAGGCAGCCAGCGCGAGCACGACGTAGACGATACTCAGATAGTGCTTTCTCATCATTCCCCTCCCAAGTCAGTTACTGATTGCAGCGTACAGGCACACACTGACGAAACACTCACGGTGCTCGTCATTTCTTACGACCTGGGAAAAGTCGCAAACTCTTGGCGCAGTTCTACCGAGGGCTGACAGGTAGGCGGCCGCAGTGTATCAGTGTGTAGAGGTGCACGGTGTCTGGGTGTGGGGAAAGACCCATCTCGCTCGCCATGATGCGTGTGCATTCGCGGTACTGCCGGGAAGCCCCTGGGGCATCGCCCAATCGGGCACGACACCACATCACCCCGCGATGTGCACGCTCATCGAACTCGTCCAGCGCGAGCACGCGCAGGTACAATGTCTCTGCCTGCGAAATCTGCCCCTGTGAGCAGAGCGACTCGGCCTCTTTTGCGAGGAGTTGGATCATGGTGTGCTGGAGTGCCAGTCGCACGTCGAAACACCATGGGGAATCACAGGATTCGAGGTAGTCGGAGCGGTAAGTGTCTATAGCATTCATGCGGGCCGACTGTGCCTGACGATCGTCTCCCTGTCCCAGCCTGGCCAGTCGTTGGAAATCAGCCACATCATAGCGGTAGGAGAGCTGCGGATTGAGGCGGTACAAGCCGCCCTCTAGCACGATCACTTGCTTATCCAGTGCCTTCCGAAGCCGATATGCCGTAGAATGGAAAAGGCTCTCGGCCCGGGCCTGTGTTGTGTCGCGCCACAGGAGATCCGCGATACGCTCCTTGTGCAACCCATTGGGATGCTCTGCCAGAAGAAAAGCCATGGTGCGCGCAACCGAGGACTCAAAGTCCCGGACATCGTGGCCGCGAAAGATCACACGCCCTCGATCGAGTCCCAAGAGCTCCAACTCCGCTGACGCTGGAACCATGCGCAGGTGCGGCGCTACGACGACGGAGGGGAAGAGCGCTTCGATTTGTGCACGGATTCGGATCGCATCCAGGCCCTCTATGTGAAACTCACTGATGTGTTCTAGTAGCGGGATGGCGTCCACCCCTTCGGCGACAATGAACTGCTCGCTGGCCATCCGCGAGGCTATCTCACCCGCCAGGCGCAGGTTTGTCTCGATTCCGGAGCGATCCTCCCGCCTGAGACACAGCTGGGCAAGCTGAATGTACACTCTGCCAAGATCGCGCTGTGTTCCGGCTGTCTGTAACAGCTCCAGAGCCTGCCCGAGATGCTTTTCGGCGCCAGCAGGCGCTCCCTCCTGCAGCGCGAGAGCACCAAAGGCCAGATGACATAGCCCAATGGGCTCTTCGAGCCCCTGCCTGATGCTCTGGTCGAGGGCCTCAGTCAGCGTCTGGCGCGAGTGCACTACATCTCTGAGGAGCCGATAGGTCTCACCCCGAGAGGCCAGGACGTACAACATGAGGCCACTCTGGCCAACCGATGACGCGACTTCGAAGGCTTCGGCATACATCTGGAGCGCCTGTGGGTAATGACCCTGGTCGCGCTCCAGGTCGCCGCCGTTCAGGAGCGCGTAAGCCTCCAGCCGGCGATTTCGAATCTCTCGCGCCTTTTCGAGGCTTTCCTCGTACCTGTTCTGTGCCTCGGCGTACTGGCCCAGATGGTGGTGGATCACCCCCAAGCCCTGCAGCGTTAGCGCGAGGTCGCCAGGGTTGCCTACCTTGCGCCAATGGAGCAGGGCCTGATGCAGGTATCGTCTGGCCTGCTCCACCGATCCTGCCATGTAGAAGCTATTCCCGAGGTCATGGGCGATAAACGCGGCGCTTAGCGCATCGCCCTGAGACTGGGCTAACTCAAGGGCGAGGTGCATCTCTTGCTGACCGCGCGTCGCATCGCCCAGGATCTGATAGCAGATACCCATATTCTGGCGGGCTTTGACGACTGATGACGGGTCTGTAGTAGACCCGACGACCTCCAGCACCTCCTCGCAGCTACTGATGGCCTCGCGGTAGCGTTCTTGGAGACGCTGAACTATGGCCCGTTGTGTTAGCACTTGCGCGGCACCGATCTGACCTCTGCGCTGAATGTAGATGTTGTGTGCTGACGTCAGCATCCGCTCTGCTGCTGCATAGTCGCCAGCCTCAGTACTGATACGCGCTCTAAAGAGCATGAGTCTGGGGTGCGTCTCTAGAACAGGCTCGGGCAATGCATCTATCCAGGTCTCCAACTGCGACCATCTCCCACCGTCAAAGTAGTCCTGCGCAATGATCTCGATCGCACCAGCAGCCTCGTCGTGGGCCTTGCCCGACAGATAGCCTTCGATGGCCCAGGACCAGTTGCCCTGGTTGGCCATCAGATGAGCTTCTCTGAGGCAGAGATCGCGGTATCGCCGTGGCTCGTCGCTCTCGAGTCTCGAAATCAAGAACTCTCTGAACAGCTGATGGTACTGGTACCACCCTGAGGCACTGCTGATCTCTGAGGTGAACAGCCCCTGCTCGGCCAGCGAGCGCAGTGTGCGTGCTGAGTCATCTGTCTCGAGTAAGGCATCGCAAAGAGGGGGGCTCATCTGCTGCAGGACCGAGGTGCGCAGTAGAAAGCGCTGGATGTGCTCCGGCTGCTCAGTTAGCACCTCTTGTGCCAGGTAATCAAAAACACTGTCGAGCGAGCCGGACAGCTCCACGATCGCCTGGATGGTGTCCGTCCATCGGGTCTGAGCGGCGAGAAGGATGGCTGTGATCCATCCCTCGGAGCGCTGTGCCAGCGCGTCGAGTTGCTCTGTTTCCAGGCTGTCCATGCCACGCAAGGCCAGTATCTGCTGGATCTCATCGCGGGTGAATTTGAGCTGCCTGACACCCATGCCGACGATCTCCTCGCGAGCCGCCAGACGCGTAAGTGTCAACCGGCGCGGGATCGCGCGGGATGCGATGATGAGGTGACAGTGCTCGGGCAGGTACCTGAGAAGGCCATCGACCAGCGCGTTTACCGGCTCGCTATCCAGGACCTCGTGGTAGTCATCGAGAATCAAGACGAAATACTCATCGATGACCTGCTGAATCTCATCGAGGAGGAGACGCACAAAGGGCTCGATCTCCTCCGCAGGTCCACTATAGTCATGCAGCACGCGCAGAATGGACTGTCCGAAGGTGGGGAAACGTCGCCGGATGGATGCGACCAGGTACTCGATAAAGGTGAGGACGTGGTTGTCACCGCTGTCCAGGGTGTACCAGCACACCGGGAGTTCGGCATCATGGGCGTAGTCTATCAGAAGCGATGTCTTGCCGTAGCCCGCTCCCGCCGATATCAGCACCAACTTGTGGTTGATGTTGCTGTGCAGGAACCCGACCAATCGCTCGCGTCGCAACAGCGTCGTCGAGCGATCAGGAACCTGCACCTTGCGGCTAATCGGTGGGTAATCTGCGTCCATGGTCCATCAGTGTGTCAAAGAAGACTGTGAACTCTGCAGCAGATACTAGCACCGATGAGCGTGCGCTACAAGGACAACTATTCGTGGTAAATTGCCTCTCATCGGAATCCCGTGCACTTAGGTTGCTTATCGGCTCTAGAGGATGAGCATACTGTCGCCAAAGCTATAGAACCGGTAGTCGCCCGCAATTGCCGCGGCATACGCCTGCCGGATCCGCTCCGTGCCGGCAAAGGCGGAGACCAGCATTAGCAGGGAAGAACGCGGCAGGTGAAAGTTTGTGATCAGCGCATCGACCACCGAAAACTGGTAGCTCGGATAGATGAACAGCCTGGTTCTCCCGCTGAATGGCTCAAGGTCCACGGTGCGGCTCTGGCCGGCCGTCTCCAGCACCCGTACCGAGGTGGTCCCCACGGCGATGATGCGCCGGCCTTCATGCCTGGCCCGATTGAGCTGTGCCGCCGTGGCGGCATCCAACTCGCAGTACTCGGTATGGATCTGGTGCTCTTCGACATGCTCCTCGGTGACTGGCCGGAAAGTGTCGAGTCCGATGTGGAGCAGCACCTGTGCCCATTCAACGCCCATACCCTTGATGTGCTCCAGCAACTCGGGTGTAAAGTGCAGACCCGCTGTAGGGGCGGCCACCGAACCGGAGACCTGGGCATAGACGGTCTGGTAGCGCTCTCTGTCCGCCAGGGCCTGATGAATGTACGGCGGCAGCGGCATCTCACCCAGTTGCTCGAGATGCT
>CAZMAI010000001.1:22351-38275 GCA_964564195.1 uncultured Anaerolineales bacterium
GCGCTCAGCCCTGAAACTCATGGCCGGGCTTTAGGTTCCGCGTTTTGGGGTTGCGGCGGCCTGTGGGCGCATCGGGGTCGAGAGCTTCCCACTCGGAGTAGACGCAGCCGCAATAGTGTTGCCTGTAGAGATCGTACTCCTGTGCCAGCTGGTGCTGTTCCCTGAACCCACGGCGGAGGTTCTCCCAGTAGAAGGAAACGCCGTACGTGGCCGCGAGCTCATCGCCGATCAGGCGAATCGTCTCTATATTCTGGTACGGGCTGATCAGCAACGTGGTACTAAAGGCGTCGAAACCCTCTTGCGCTGCCGTACGGGCGGTGCTCTCCAGCCGGAGGCGGTAGCAGGCGAGGCACCGCACCCCGAACTGCTCCTGGCCGTGGATCGCGTGAAAAAAGGCCGTCATCTCATAGCCCGCATGCCAGATCATCGGAAGGTCGACCAGTTCAGCGAATCTGGCGAGCGATTCGCGACGCCTCTCGTGCTCAGAGAAGGGGTGGACATTCGGATTGTACCAGTAGCCTGTCAACACGGCCCCGGCCTCTCGTAGCGTGCTCACCGTAAAAGTGGCGCAGGGGCCGCAGCAGATGTGCAACAGGGTCTTGCGACCGGCCAGCGGATGAGGTTCTGGTGCCGAAACCGTTGGCAGTTGGACGGCGCGGTGCAGCCTGATCACGGCCGGAGTGTCCGTGACCCACTCTGCGGCGCCCGCCGCTACCAGGCTCTCTGCCCGCTCAAGCGAGCAAGGGGAGAGGATGCGGCCTTCGCTGTCCTGTACCGTAACGAACATTAAAAGAGCGTCTCCTGCGCGGAGCCATTTCGCGCGCTTGGCGCCGGGCAGGGCAGTCCCAGGTGCTCGTAGGCATGCCGCGTGGTCATGCGCCCGCGCGGTGTGCGCTCCAGGAACCCCATCTGGATCAGGTACGGCTCGTAGACATCCATGATGGTATCAGCGTCCTCGTTCAGGGCTGCTGAAAGCGTGTCCAGCCCGACGGGTCCCCCGTCAAACTTTTCGATCAGTGTCTGTAGCACGCGCCGGTCGGACTCATCCAGGCCCAGTCCATCGACCTGTAGCAACGACAGAGCAGCACTGGCAGTTTCGCGGTTGATCACCCCCGTGCCGCGCACCTCGGCATAGTCGCGCACACGCTTGAGCAGGCGGTTTGCCACACGCGGCGTTCCCCGGGCGCGGGTGGCGATCTCATCGGCCCCCGGTTCGTCGATCGGGATGCCCAGGATAGCGGCCGAGCGGTGCACGATGCTGCGCATGGCATCATGGTCATAAAAGTCGAGGCGGTACATGACCCCGAAGCGATCGCGCAGAGGTGAGGTGAGCAGCGCGATCCGTGTGGTGGCGCCGATCAGCGTAAAATGGGGCAGATTGAGCCGGATGCTGCGGGCCGCAGGGCCTTTGCCGATCATCAGATCGAGGCAATAGTCCTCCATAGCAGGGTAGAGAACTTCCTCCACCGTGCGACTCAGGCGGTGGACCTCATCGACAAAGAGAATATCCCCCTGCCGCAGGTTGGTCAGAATGGCCGCGAGGTCGCCGGGCCGCTCGACAACAGGCCCGGAGGTCACCTTGACATTGACACCCATCTCCGCGGCGATCACATAGGCCAGGGTCGTCTTGCCCAGCCCGGGGGGGCCATGGAGCAAGACATGGTCCAACGGTTCGCCGCGCCCCTGCGCGGCCTGCAAGGCGACCTGAAGATTCTCCACGACCCGTTGCTGGCCGATATACTCTGCCAGGCTGCGCGGTCGCAGGCTCGATTCTAGCGGGCCCTCCTCGCCTTGAAGGCCAGGAGAGACGATCCTGTCTGACATGGTGCTTTCCTGCCTGAGTCAGCGCTACAGCCGGCTGCACAAACAATAGTCAAAGCCGATGCTCGTGCCACCGGCCAGCACTGCGAGCTGGTGACGCGAACATCGGCGGTTGTTCCTGGTTGCTCGGACGGTCGCGCCCTGTCCGCTGCGACTGCTCTGGAGATCTACTCTACGCCCAGCAACTGCTTTACGAGCTTGGCGGCGGCGGCGGCATCGCGACTGTAGCCATCCGCACCGATCTCATCGGCGTAG
Source organism: uncultured Anaerolineales bacterium (assembly GCA_964564195.1). Classification (GTDB taxonomy): domain Bacteria; phylum Chloroflexota; class Anaerolineae; order UBA1429; family UBA1429; genus JAAYED01. Next base: position 24,428 of record CAZMAI010000001.1, read on the forward strand.
CGCTGTGTCACTGGCGCGCCACCGATGATCACTTTGACCTTGTCCCGCAAGCTGGCTTCCTTGAGCGCATCGATCGTGCGCTGCATGCTGGGCATAGTCGTGGTGAGCAGGGCGGACAAACCGATCACCGCGACGTTCTGCTCTGCTACCGCCTGCACAAACTGGTCCGGCCCCACGTCCACGCCGAGGTCCACGACCTCAAAGCCGGCGCCCTCGATCATGATGCCGACCAGGTTCTTGCCGATGTCGTGCAGGTCGCCCTTGACGGTCCCCAGCGCGACCCTTCCCTTGGGCTCAATCCCGGTCGCCACAAGGTGAGGCCGAAGGATGGCAAGACCAGCCTTCATGGCGCGTGCTGCGATCAACAATTCGGGAACATAGTACTCGTTCTCCTCAAACAGGCGCCCGACCTCGTCCATGGCCGGGATCATGGCCTGATTCAGGATCTCCCCGGGGGACATTTCCTCGTCCATGGCCCCCTGGGTGGCCTCCTCGACGGCATGCATGTCACCCTCGAGTATCCCTTTGAAGATCGTTTCTTTATAGTCCATGAGCCGGTATCCTCCGTCTGTGCGTATAGACCGCAACTGCCAAGACCGCCAGGATTGTACCACCCACAATGACTTGGCGCAAGGCTATAGCATGAGTAAAAAGCTCAGATCAGAATCTCTTGCTCGCGACCCTATGTAACCGGCGAGTTACAGGGCCCCCATCAAGCCCAGCGTGGTGGCAGTGATACCTGCGCCCACCAGAGAGCTGATCGCGTCGATCACCTCGTTGGTCATCCAGGGCCAACCCCGGACCTTGCGGGCCGGTGTGCCACACTGATGGGTGGGATCCTCCGTATAGGCCTCACACTTTTCACAATAGTACAGCGCCTGTGCGGTGCCCCCCAGCAGCGAGTCCGTGAGGACCGCTGTGACCCCTCCTGCCAGGGTGGCCAGGGGAAGCCAGAACAGCGATCGAGGTAACATTCCGTCCAGCAATGCTGCCTGGACGGTAACGCTGCCGAGGGCAACAAAGCCAGTCAATCCGGCTGCTGCGGCGGCCGCAATTGTGCCCAGCAACGATACCGCTCCCGGTGTGCCCCTCGGCGCGCTTTGACCGGTGATCAGCGAGCGTGGGGGCTCGGGGGCAAGCAGGCCGAACTCTGTCGCCCAGATGTCTGCGAGTACTGCCGCGAGGCTACCCGCGAATGGCCCCAGATACTGAATACCGCTGATCGAGGCCATCGCCGCGATGACCACCGGCCAGGCCAGCCTTGCCGCGACCGATAGTACCTCTCCGCCCTGCGTCACCGGCCTGCCGAGCAGGACGCTTTTCTCTGCACGCCTGTAGCGAATGGACAGCCCGCAGAGCAAGACGACAATCACCAGTGTCACGCCCCAGGGACATCCTCCAAGGGTCCACACCGCAACTGTGCTCACGAGCAGCAGCATATAGCCGCTACGTTGCAGCAAGCGGGTGCGCCGGGCCAGGACTGCCAGCGCCAGTCCCAACACAAGCCCGGCGAGAGGCTGCCAGAGTGGCATCATGTGCCCAGGATCTGCCAGGCCGCCGTCCAGAGAGCGGCCTGCACGCCAATCGATCCCCAGGCCAATAATCTGGCACCAAAGCGTTCGTGGTGATGGATGGCGATCGCCAGTACGAGGCTCAGCACGAGAACGCCTGCGCCGATTGCGGGTAGAGCAAAGATGCCCGATTTAGCGGCCAGCCGGTCTGCCTGGCCCTGGGCATTCCAGTGCAGGGGAATAATGGCCGGCAGGGTACTGTAACGTGCCAGGGAGACCGTCGCCAGAACAGCATCGAGAGCAAAGCTCAAGGCGATCGCCACCCATACCAGGCGATCGCGCCAGATGCTCCATGAGGCGACGCCGACACGCGCCAACTCCTGGGGGATTACCTCCAGAGCTCCCAGATCCCGACGCATGGCATAGTTCTCCAGAAACCGCGCGCGGTTGGCTGGAGAGATGCCGTAGCAACTGCTATCAGTGACCAGCACGAGCTGTCTCAGGAGCGGTTCGGTGGCCCACACAGATATCCGGCCAAAGGGCTCAGCGGAGAGAGTGCCGCGTAGATAACCGGGCCAGGTCATGCCTCTCAGCCTGCTCGGGGGGCCGGCTGATTCGCCGTCTGCGACTCTAGTAATTGCGGCGTGTGGTATGGTCTGACGGGCAAAGGCCGTCGCCAACGCGATGCCATTGCGATCGATGACATAGTGCAACGTCAGCAACTCTATCAGCCCATAGACCCACAGGCCCATCAACGACAAAGCCACAGCGAGGAGGGCTGCCGTGAATGCCAGCCCGGGCCCGATGGCCTGCGTGCGAATCGTGTGCAGCAGCACGTAGGACACAGCCGAGAGCGCCAGTCCAATGATGACTGCTGCGATCAAACCGATGGTAATGGGAGGTCTCTCCCGCATCTCTCTCCTGGCAATGGTACAAGATCGGAATGGGTGGGCGCACGACTCTGTCCCATTGCGATTATAGCGGGCGCACCGAGGCGCACCAAACATGAAAACACGTTGACACTGGCGCCGCCGCTGCTAGAATCGCCTCGTGGCGTGACTGCATCAACGTAATGGGGCGGAGGTAGCTATGACTGCGGCTGAAGCGTCCGAGCGTCTGCATCGCCTGAGGATTAATTCGTGGTGCCTGTACGACTGGGCCAACTCGGCCTTTGCCACAACGATCATGGCGGCGTTGTTGCCACCCTATTTCTCCAACGTGGCGGCGGCCGGCCTCGAACCGGCCCAGGCCAGCAGCATCTGGGGATACGCGGTCTCGATTGCTATGCTGTTTACGGCGTTCATGGGGCCCGTTATGGGAGCCGCCGCTGACTATTCGGGCAGCAAGAAGCGGTTCATGGGGGGCTTTTTGACGCTGGCCATCATCTTTACCGCCTGTCTGTATCTCATCCAGCAGGGCGATTGGTTGCTGGCGGTGATCTTTTACGTGTTGGCCAGCGTCGGCAATGCCGGCGCCAACATCTTTTACGACTCGTTACTGCCGCACGTAGCTAGGCCGGACGAGATGGACCGTGTCTCGGCAAAAGGCTTCTCCCTTGGCTATCTGGGAGGTGGTATCCTCCTGCTGATCAACCTGATCTGGTACATGAAGCCGGATTGGTTCGGCTTCCCCGACGCCAACATGGCGGTGCGAGTCTCCTTCCTCAGCGTGGCCGTATGGTGGGTGATCTTTTCCATCCCCATCTTCCGCAACGTCCCCGAGCCGCCCCGGGCTGCGCCCGAAGGCGAGCAGAAGAACATCTTTAAAGAGGGGCTGGGGCGCATTGTCGAGACCTTTCATGAAATCAAGCAGTACCGCCAACTGCTCAAGTTCCTGGTGGCGTTCTGGCTCTATGCTGACGGTATCGGGACGATCATCAAGATGGCGACCATCTATGGCGCAGAGATCGGCATCGGTACTGCGGACCTTGCCGGAGCGCTCCTGCTGACCCAGGTGGTGGCATTTCCCATGACGCTGCTCTTTGGCCGCCTGGCCAAGACCCTGGGGACAAAGCAGTCGATCTATCTTGCGCTCGGAGTGTACACGGTCATCTCGATCCTGGGATATTTCATGAGTGAGCCCTGGCATTTCTGGGTGCTCGCCGCGATGGTGGGGACCGTGCAGGGCGGCAGCCAGGCGCTCAGCCGCTCGCTCTTTGGCTCCATGTGCCCGCGTGATCGTTCGGCCGAGTTCTTTGGCTTTTACGATATCAGCAGCAAGTTCGCAGGCATTGCCGGTCCGCTGCTCTTTGGCGTCACCGCAGCTCTGGCGGGTACCAGCCGGTGGGCCATCGTCTCACTCGTGGTCTTTTTCATTGTGGGCGGGCTATTGCTCAGCCGGGTGGATGTGGAAGAGGGCCGCGCGGTGGCGCGCGCGCAAGAGCGGATGGCTCCGGTAGAATAGCCGGCGGAGACGCTGTCAGGGATAGAGCCGGGTGCCAGTCGCTGTGTCAAAGAGATAGAGTGAGCGGAACGGTATGTGGGCGCGGGCGATCTCGCCCACTTGAACCGTGACTTGTTCTGGCGCCAGGACAGAGGTCATCAGGTCGCCTACCTCAATGTAGATCGTCTGCTCATGACGTGAAAAGTCTGGCTCTCGGGAACGCACCGGACCTGAGAGCCAGAGGCCGCTCGCGTCCTCGTCTGAGGGTTCTCCTGCCGCGACCAGTTGCGCCGCTTCGCTGCGAAAGCCTAGCGTTGCGTCCTTCCCCCAGGCGAGATTCAGCGTAATATCCTGCGGGATAGATACGTCACCCAGCGGGCCGGAAAGGACCTTGGGGGAACTCATGGCGTATCCCGGCACCAGGTTCATGGGAGGCATCCCCACAAAGCCGGCGACAAAGGTATTGGCCGGACTGTTGCGCAATTCCGGATAGGTGCCCACCTGCTCAATGCGTCCGGCATTCATCACCACCAGCCGGTCACCCAGGGCGATCGCCTCGGTCTGATCGTGTGTGACATACACCGAGGTGATCGAAAAGCGTCTCAGCAGCCGCTTGATCTCCACGCGTGTCCGGGCGCGCAGCTTGGCATCGAGGTTCGAGAGCGGCTCATCGAACAGGAACAGGCTGGGATCGCGCACGATGCAGCGTCCGATCGCGACGCGTTGCTGCTGTCCACCGGAGAGCGTCTTGGGGCTGCGGGGCAGCAGGTCGTCAAAGCCAAGGCCCATGATCTCCGAGGTGATGCGGATTCTCTCCATCATCTCTTCCGTGGGGCGCTTGTGGATGCGGAAAAAGAACCCGAGGTTGCCCTCGCCCTTCATGTGTGGGTAGAGGGCATAGCTCTGAAACACCATCCCGATTCCGCGCTCGCCGGGCTTGATGCCGGTCATATCGCGTCCGTCGTACAGCACGCGGCCGCTCTCCGGGAGTTCCAGACCGGCGATCGTTCTAAGCAGGGTGCTCTTGCCACATCCCGATGGGCCGATGAGCGCCAGTGTCTCGCCGTCAGCGATCGTCAGGCTGATATTGTCCAGCGCCGTGACGATGCTCGAGGTTTTCGGCACCATATCAGACTGCGATGCGACGCGCTCCACAAAAGCCTTGTCCTGATACCCTGTGTAGCCGCGCCTGACCAGTCCCACACTGGGCTGCTGCTGAAAAAAGTGGCGATGGTACTTGACGGTGATGTTCTCTAGCCTGATTTCAGCCATGGTGCCCTTTCTCGGCCTTGCTCTGGCGAGCAGGTGTGCACTGCAACCTCGCGGTAGGATGTGCTGGCAAGCGCTTGAGTGGCGATGCCTGCCAGCACGTTCTGGTTACCGGATCGCTACAGCTTGCCCATCTCTGTGAGGATGGCGATCAGCCTTTCGCGTGGTGCGCCCTCGAGGGAGGTGATGGGGGCACGGCACTTGCCCGCCGGCAGGCCGAGCAATTCCATCGCATCCTTTACCACCACCGGGAAGGACCCCAGGTTAAAGGCGTGACGCAGGGGGTCCAGACGGTGCTGCAGCTCCATAGAGCGCTTCAGATCGCCTTCCTGATAGGCCGTGTAAATGCCGACCACCAGTTCGGGAGCGACGTTGGCCGTGGCGGCAACCGCGCCTGTGCAGCCGCAGCACAGCGCCGCGTAGATGAGTGTGTCCCGCCCAACAAAGACGCGAAAGCCCGGCGGGCAGCGCTGCATATAGTCCAGCGTGTTGGTCAGGTCACCACTCGAGTCTTTGATCCCGACAAAGTTTGGCGCGCGGTCGGCGACAGCGGTCGCCATGGCCGGCGTAAAGTTGACATTGGTGCGAGCAGGGTTGTTGTAGGCAAGCACAGGGATCTCTACAGAAGCACAGATGCGCGCAAAGTGCTCGATCTGCTCCTGAGCGGACGGCTGGATAAAGTAGGGCGTAATCACAGAGACCGCATCAGCGCCGATGCTCTGCGCGTAACGCGTGAGTTCTATGCTTTCCCGCGTGGTCACGGCGCCTGTACTGGGCATGACAAAGGCCCGGCCGTTGGCCTGCTCGGCCACGATCTCCATCACCCGCATCTTTTCCTGGCCGCTCAGCGCATACAACTCGCCCTGGCTGCCAGAGGGAAACAGGCCGTGCACGCCGGCATCGATGAGATAGTCGACGATGACGCGTAGAGCACCTTCGTCCAGCGACTCGTCGACATTGAATGGTGTCACCAGTGGTACGACAACACCCTTGATCTCGGGCATAGCAAATCCTCCGTCTATTGTGATTGGTCGATCGGTATGTTCTGTCGCCGCTACCGGAACAGCAGGGGCGCCATATCATGGAGATAGTGCCGCCAATTCATCCAGGTGTGGCCGCCACCGGTCTCTTTGGACAGGTACTTTATACCATGACGGTCAAACATCTCCAGCATCGCGATTGAATTGGGCCGCGCAATGTCGGTGTCACCCCAGGCGGTCCAGATCAGCGTGTACAGGCTGGCAGCACGCCGCATCGTTTCCCCGTGCCTCTCTTCGAATTCGGCGCGGACCTCGGGGAACCACCCTGAGCTAAAGATGCCCAAATAGCGGAAGTCGTCGGCATGCACCAGGCCGATATTGGCAGCCTGTACACCGCCCATGGACAGACCTGCGATGGCGCGCGCTTCGGGCGCGGCCTGGACACGGTAGTTGGCCTCAAGGTACGGCAGGGCGCTCTCAAGCAGGTCGCTCGTGAAAGGATCATTTGCCGGATCGGCCGTCATGGCCGGAGATCCGGGAAAGGTTAGCCGCGGTCCCGGGGCGTGTCCGGCGGGCATGGCGATGATCATCGGCAGGGCCTCGCCTGTCGCGAGTAGGTTATCTACGATGAACCCCGCACGTCCGATGGTGCTCCAAGAGGCGTCGGAGTCACCGCCGCCATGCAGCAGGTAGAGCACCGGGTAGGAGGCGGTGTCACGCTCATATCCTGGTGGCGTGTAGATGTGCATGCGGCGATGTACGCCGAACGTCGCAGAAGGATAGTAGACACTCGCCACGGCGCCATGCGGCACCGCACGGGTGTCCTCAAAGGCCGTCTCTGGCCCCATGACTCTTACCAGGCTCATCACCGTGGTGTGGGTGGGGCTGACCAGCGGATTTCGGGGATCCGGCGTGATCACCTGATCGACGACGTACTGGTAGCGATAAGTGCCGGGGACAACGTCGCGGAGCACCATGCGCCAGATACCTTGCTGATCCTTGACAAAGCCTGTCCGCGGCGGCCCTTCTACGAGATCGCCTCGCAAGGCGACCTCGTGGGCATTGGGCGCATACACGCTAAAGGCAATCTCGCGATCGTTCACAATCGGAGACTCGAGCGTGTCGTTGGGCGTCGGCGGCGGAAAACGCCGCTCCTCGGGTTGGGGTGTATTCGTCTGGGTCATTGCAATCACTCTCCTTGCGGCCGCATCGGCCGGCGCTCATACCTGACATAGGGGGGCTGCAGAACCTCAAAGCTGCCCTTGAGACCTCCCACCTGGACCTCAAAGGTGCCTGGCTCGACCACAGGCTCCAGGTGCTTGTCCAGGAGCTCAAGGTCCTTTGGCCCAAGGTCGAAGGTTACGGTCTTGCTTTCACCCGGCGCGAGCGAGATACGCTGGAAAGCCTTGAGTTCGATCACGGGCGTGACCACGCTGCTGATGACATCATTGACATAGAGCTGTACCACCTCATCGCCGGCACGGTCACCCGTGTTGCTCACCGTCACGTGCACGGTGACGTGTGCAGCCGGGCCGATCGTCTCCGGCGTGATCACCAGGTCGCTGTACGAAAACGTCGTATAGCTCAAGCCATAGCCGAAGGCGAACAGAGGATCAAAGTCAGACGTGACATAGTCATAGGCGCGACCGGTAGGCTTGTAGTTATAGTAGTGCGGCAATTGGCCCACACTGTGCGGGACCGTGATAGGCAACTTGCCCGAGGGATTGACGTCTCCCCACAGGACGCTGGCGATGGCGGTGCCCCCTTCCTGACCGGGGTACCAGGCCTCCAGGATCGCGGGAACGTTCTCTTTCGCCCAGCGCAGACTAAGTGGGCGCCCGTTGATGAGCACCAGTACCACCGGGGTCCCAGTAGCACTCACAGCCTCAAGCAACTGCTGCTGCACACCGGGCAGATCCAGGTCTGCGCGGTCGTTCCCTTCGCCACAGACCATGCCATCAGTCCATGAGGATTCGCCGAGCACGAGGATGGCTACGTCGGCATTGCCCGCCGCTTCAACCGCCTCAGCGATGCCGGAAGCATCCATGTCCTTAACGCCGCAACCCCGGACGTACTGCACCTGGGCATCAACGGCGCGTCTGCGGATACCCTCCAGGACGGTGGTGACGGTGGACGTCCCGCTATAGTCTCCCAGCTGGTTCCTGGCTGCGTCGGCATTGGGGCCTGTAACCAGGATTCGACGCGCCTTGCCGGTCAGTGGCAACAAGCCGCCTTGATTCTTGAGCAACACGATGGACTGCTCCGCCGCCTGCAGCGCAAGCGCCCGATGTTCCGCACTGTTGCAGACCGCCTCGGCGACGTCTGGGTCTGTATAGGGCTGGTCAAAGAGACCCAGGTCGAACTTGCACTTTAGTATCCAGCCGACGGTCTCATCCAACTGCTCCTCGGAGAGTTCGCCCTTTTCGACCAGGTCGACGATAGCGCCGGTGAACCCGCCGCCAAAAGCCAAAAAGGTATCGACGCCCGCCTCGATGGCCATGCGCACCGCCTCGCGGTGATCCCGCGCGACACGGTGCTTGTCGTGAATGCCCTCGACGCCTCCGGCATCGGACACCACGTGACCGCGAAAGCCCCATTCTTCGCGAAGCACCTCGGAGAGCAGCCAATGATTGGCGTGACACGGGACACCGTCCAGGGCATGGTAGGCCGCCATGATGCAATTGGCCCCGGCCTCCTGCACGGCGGCCGCAAACGTTCTGAAATGCACCTCACGGAGATCGCGCTCGGTGATCCCCTCCATATTGCTGTCGCGCCCGCCGAGCGGCTCTCCGTGACCACCAAAGTGTTTGCCGCCACAGATGACGGCGTCGGGATCGGAGAGCCGCCGTCCCTGCATGCCCTTGATCATGGCTACGCCCATCCGGCTCGCCAGGTACGGGTCCTCTCCGTAGGTCTCCTCAGTGCGGCCCCAGCGAGGGTCGCGTGCGATGTCCAGTACCGGGGCAAAGAGGTCATGGGCACCCATGGCGCGCGCCTCTGTGCCGATTGCCCGCCCGATGCGCCCGATTAACTCCGTGTTCCAGGTCCCGGCCAGGGCCAAAGCCTGCGGAAAGATCGTCGTACCGTTATTGACATAACCATGCAGGCCCTCGCCGTGAAAGATCACTGGAATGCCCAGGCGGGTCTTGTCCCGGGCGATGCGCTGGACGATATTGGCTGTCTCTGCCTGGGCGCGCGGCGATGCGCCGGCGCCCGAGGTGCCCCCGCCGGGATTGCTGTTGAGCAGTGCCTCGACCTTGGCCTCATCCACAGATCCGTCCTCACGGAACACGCCGAGACGCATCTCAGGTGGTGGCTCAGGGATGCCTCCCTCGGGGATGCCCAGTCCGGCGCCCATGCGGATCATAAAGGAGCGAACCTCCTCCGGCGGAATGGCCTGCAGCAACCCGCCGGCGCCAATGCCCCCGAGCCGGAACACGGCGGTCTGCGCCGCCTTTTCCTCGAGCGTCATGCGATCGAGCAGGTCGCGCACGCGTTCGTTGACGGGTGCCGTGCTGTCCTTGTATAGCGGTACCTCGGTGCTCATCGTCACGGTCCTCTCTGCCGCCAGTGGCGGCGTGCCCGGAAATCTGTATACCAGGACTATACGCTCTGGGCGAGCACTCCGCAAGGACGTCACGGTCCGGCGGTTGACACGGGCCTTGATGGTGGTCATAATCGCGAGGGTAAACCGCATGAGGAGGGAGTAACGTGTCTCTAGAGATATTGCGACAGCAGGTGTATGAAGGGAACTGCATGCTGCCCAAAGCCGGTCTGGTGACGTGGACGAGCGGCAACGTCAGCGGACGCGATCCCGCCAGCGGCTATGTGGTGATCAAGCCCAGTGGCGTGCGGTATGAGGACATGCGCCCGGAGGACATGGTCATCGTAGATCTGGACGGTAAGGTGATTCGGGGCAACCTCAAGCCCTCAGTCGATGCGGCGACCCACCTCTATGTCTACCGCCATCGTCCCGACGTCTTTGGCATGGTGCACACCCACTCGACGTTTGCGACGGCGTTCGCCGCGGCGGGCCGTTCAATCCCTGTTTATCTGACGGCCATGGCAGACGAATTCGGCGGGCCGGTGCCCCTTGGCGACTATTGCCAGATCGGTGGCGAAGAGATCGGCCGCGAGCTGGTCAAGTCCATTGGCTCAAGCCCTGCGATCCTGATCAAGAGCCACGGGGTCTTTACCGTTGGGCCTTCCGTGGAGGCCGCCGTAAAGGCCGCCGTGATGGTCGAGGATGTTGCCCGGACGGTCTACTATGCTCTGCAACTGGGCGAGCTCCAGGAGATACCGGCTGAAGAGGTCTCACGGGCACATCAACAGTACAAGACGGGCTATGGGCAGCGCTGATGACCACACCGCAGTCTCATGATGCAGGCTTTTCGGCACCGCGTCCGGCAGAGCCCCGGCAGGATGTGCAGGTACGATTCCCGGATGGCCGCATCTTTGCCGGTGTCTCGGGTACCCCGCTGTGTGACTTTGTGGCTGCGGCCTATGCTGATGACCGGTCCATTGTGGCCGGGCTGGTCGATAACCGTCTGGTGGAACTGGGGCATCCTGTTGTGCGCGACGTAGATGTCCAGCCGGTCGATACGTTTGCCACAGAAGGACTCCGAATCTACCAGCGCGCGATGATTTTCGTGCTCGTAGTCGCCGCCCGGGAGCTGTATCCAGAGGCTCGGGTTACAATCGATCACTCTGTCACCATCGGGGGCTTTTTCTGTACCATCTCCGGCAGAGCTACGTTCACGACCGATGAGCTCGCGGCTATCGGCAAGCGCATGCAGGAGATCGTCGAGGCCGATGAACCCATTGTTCCGCAGAGTATTGGCGTGGAACAGGCCATCGAGATCTTTGAGGCGCAAGGATACCCGGACAAGGTACGCCTGCTCTCGGGGCACGAAAAGGAACAGATCACCATCTACTCCCTGCGTGGCGTGCTGGATTGTTTCTACGGGCCCATGTTACCCAGAACGGGCAGGCTGGGAGACTGCTGTCTGGAGGATTACCCTCCGGGTTTTATCCTGCGTGCCGATGTCGAAAGACATGTGCTCCCCCTCGAGTCCCACACGACGTATCCCAAACTCATGGGCGTGTTTCGCGAGTACGGGAACTGGCTCAACATTCTGGGGATTGAGGATGCGGGCGCGCTCAACCAGGCCATCGAACGCGGCGAGGCGGCGAGGGCCGTCCTGGTGTCAGAGGCGTTACATGAGAAGCGCATCTCAGATATTGCGGACGCCATCCTGGCCCGTGGGACAGCTCAGATCATCCTGATCGCGGGACCGTCCTCCTCTGGCAAGACCACCTTCGTGCGACGGCTCGGTGTCCAGCTGCTGGTCAACAGCCAGCAGCCGCTGGCGCTCGGCCTCGATGACTACTTCGTGGACCGCGAAGACACTCCCGTCAATGATGACGGCACCTACGACTTTGAAGCTCTGGAAGCAGTCAACCTGGAGCTGTTCAATCAGCAGGTCCAGGCACTGTTGCGCGGGGAGCAGGTGACCATACCGCGCTTTGACTTTATCGAAGGTCGGGGGGTGCCTGGAAAACAGGTGCAGCTTTCACCCGGTTCGCTGGTGCTTATCGAGGGCATCCATGGGCTGAATCCTCGCTTGCTGTCAGAGATCCCGGAGGAACGCATTTTCAGGATCTATGTCTCGGCGCTGACACAGCTCAACCTCGACCGGCACAACCGCGTCGCGACCACCGATAGCAGGCTGCTGCGCAGGATGGTCCGAGACGATGCGACACGGGGCATCTCCGCGCAAGAGACATTGCGCCGGTGGCCTAGCGTTCGCAAGGGGGAGGAGCGCTACATCTTCCCTTACCAGGAAAACGCGGATGTGATGTTCAACTCGGCGCTGGTATACGAGCTTGCCGTGCTCAAGCCGTTTGTCGAGCGGCTGCTGCTGCGTGTACCCCGCAGAACACCAGAGGCTGTGGAGGCGGACCGCCTCTTGAGCCTGTTACACTGGATCAGGCCCTGTGACGCTGAACTGGTGCCAAGCAACTCCTTGCTGCGAGAGTTTGTTGGGGGATCGATTCTGCACCAGTAAGAAAGACCGAACAAAAAGCGGGCGGACCGGCCAACTTACCGGTCCGCCCGCTTTGTATTGGTGCGAGTCTACCAGCGATAGACGACGGTATAGCTCACGGTCGCCGTTTCCTCCGCGTCGACTGTGACATCGAACTGCACGGTGTTGGCGTCGACCTGCGTATAGTCCACGCTCGCGTCAGTGATCTCTGCATCGTGGGCGCGGTACAGGTGCTCTATCACCTGGATGGTCGCCTCCTCGTCGGACTGGTTACGCAGCGTGATCTCGATCGTTTCCTCGAGGCTGCGCTCGCCAAGCTGGCGGAACCGCGTCTGCCTGCGCTCACCCACCAGATCAAAGGCGTTTCCAAGCGACAGACGGATGATCTCATTGGCCGGGGTGTGTGACACCCTGTCCTGGCCGACCAGGATCGCGCTGCCGTCCACATCGTCTTTGTAGATCCGGACCGTGCCCTGAGGAATGGGCAGGCCCAGGCCGCTCTCCTCATCGTTCGTGATCATGAGCTTGACCTGGATATCCACCCGATCCTGGCTAAAGTACCCGGCATCGGTCACGGCGCTGCCCAGGCGCACCCAGATGGGATTGGTAACCTCAAAGATGTACTGCTTTTCCACCGCGATCCCAGTGGCCTTGAGGAATTCGAGCTGCTTGGACTGGTTATCTTTGAGTGTTACGGGACGAGCCACATCGTACAGGTGATAATCCATCAGGCCGCGCTCCACGACCCCGGGGGCCGGAGCCGCGGCGTCCATCACCTTGTACACGGCCTCAGCCTCGTAGGCGACTTGCTCCCTGACCTGATTGACCTCGCCTGCAACGAGCTTGAGCTTGGCATCCTCGAAACTGGCACCACTGTCATTCCGGATGCTGATCCAACTCTGGAGATCCATCAGCGAATCATCCTCGTTCAGCATCGCCACATAGTCTGCCTGCCAGGTGAGGCCGCCGGTCAGGTACGTGATCCGGTAGTCGCGCTCGCCAGCCTCTGTTGCCTGCAACAGCCAGGTTAGGGTAGGGCGGGTGATCAGAGGTTCTGCCAGGGTGGGCAGCGAGAACTGCTGCACCTGGCTGGAGCGGATAATCTCAATGCCCCAGTCAGTCAGCAGGACGATATCATCGCTCACTGATATCAGCGTGCCCGTCAGCGACTCGCCGTTCTGTGTGGTGAGGCTGATGGTCTCATCGATGTAGCGTCGCAGCAAACCCGAGCTGTTGACCACGTCATAGTCAAAACGCTGCTCGAGCAGAACGGTGCCCTCGTCATCCGTCAGCGGCGTCATGTACACGCTGGCGGGAATGATCTGGTTCGGTATGTTCGTTACGCTGACTTCGTTCAGTCCCTCATCCAGCACCGCGGAGCGTACCTCCCGCACCAGCCCCATGGACTGGTTGTAGATGGTGAGCTCCAGACCGCTGGCCCCTCCTGCCTCCGCGTTGTTCTGAGCCTCCTCCGTCACAACAGCCTCCTGCTCGTCTTCCGGCTCCTCAGCGGCCGGTGTCCCGGTGCGTGTGGGCACCGCAGTCTGGGCCAAACTTGGAGCCGTGACCGCCAACACCAGTATGGCGACAATCGCCAAGTCCAACAGTCGTCTTGAAACTCTCATAATGCACCTCCAGGCGACGCGTCTCGTACCCTTC
>CAZMAI010000001.1:38375-44125 GCA_964564195.1 uncultured Anaerolineales bacterium
CAGTCGTCTTGAAACTCTCATAATGCACCTCCAGGCGACGCGTCTCGTACCCTTCCAAAGATAGACGTATCTCGGTTCCGGGCTGTTCCCCATGCGTTCTGCTCAACACGTGCTCCCCGATAGGGGGCGTTTGGCTAGATGGTGCTAAGCAGCCGGAGAGTCAATATGCAGACGGTGACACCCGTCACACCGCCGGCCAGGGTCTGCATGGCAGTATGCGCGCCGAGCTTGACCCGTGCCCAGGCCACCAGAGGGATGAGAAGCAGCACGGATGCGGCCGCGGCGCCATAACTGAGCGTTAGTAGCGTTGCCACCAGGGCGATGCCAGATACGTGCTGGCTGATCTTCCAGAAGGTGGTGATCAGCAGATTGACGATGATGAGTGCCAGCGCGGCGGCTGCGGCAGCAAAGAGGAACGGCGGCCCGTCGAGCACATACAATAGCACCGCAGGCAGACTCCCAAAGACGAGAGCCGCAATGACCAGTAAAGGAGATAGCCTCTGTCGCCGGTCGGAGACGTGCCAGTCGCTGATGGTCCCGTTTCGTAAGGCCAGGGCAAACACCCCCAGCAGTAGAAAGAGCGACGGCAATCCGATCAGCGTCACCCACTTGATCCCAGAGCGCCAGCCGGAAGGATCGTTCGCTCCCAGCAAGATGAGGCCGATAGCCAGGACATAGTGTGGCGCCAGAAAGCGTGAGATCAGGGTGGCCGTACGCTCAGACCAGTTGATCTCGCTGACCAGCGCGCCGAGAAGGATCAGCAATCCTCCCGTAACCAGCCGGGTTGTGAGCGCGTCTTGATCAAAGAGCACCCCAAAGACAGCTGCAAACACAGGTTCGGCCGTGAAAATCAGGGCGGTATGGGTGGCGCTGGTAAAGCGCTGCATGGATGTCTGCAGCGTAAAGGCCACGGCCGTGGCGAGAATGCCTGTGAACGCAGCTGCTCCCCAGGTAGCGGGCAGCGGCATGCTCCACTGGCCCGTGGCCTGCGCGATCACGCCGCTGACTGCCGCTACGACGGCAAGCTGGATGATCGTCAGTGCGATCGGATCTGCCTGCGGGGCTGCGACGCCTACGGTGACGATGTGGCCCGCAAAGCAGAGCGCGCCCAATAGGACCAGCAGTTCGCCTTTGCCAAAGGCGAGCGGCCGGCTCGAGGTGAACATCATCAACCCTGTGGTTGCGAGCAAAACGCCCAGCACCGCCGCTGGCTGGGGCCGCTCGCGCACCACGACGGCTGACAGCAACGGGACAAGCACGACGCTGAGACCGGTGATGAACCCCGCTTTGGAGGCGGAGGTGTACTGCAGGCCGAGCGTTTGGAAGGCATATCCGCCCAGGAGGAACAGCCCTGCAACGGCTCCCGCCAGGCTGTTGGCCCGATCGAGGGACCGCAGTCTGCGCCAACCGATAAGCAAGAGCGCGACGAGTCCCATGGTAAAGCGCAGCGAGAGAAACGGAAAGACCGGGTAGGCTGCGACGGCGTCCTTGACCATCACGAACGTGCTGCCCCATACGGCCGTCACGAGCAAAAGCAGGCCATCTGCTGCGTACTGCTGGCGGCGACCCCGTCGGAGGCTTGTGTCGGTCATCGATCCATTTCCCGTCGCACGGTCTCGTACAGGCTATCGGCACGTATGTCAGATAGCGAATAGCAGGACCCGTCCAGGCGGTCGGCCAGTTCCCGAGCCAAACCGCGGTCCAGCGATTCGTGTTCGGTGTTGATCACCACGGAGCGGAGTTGTTTGTCACGGAACATGTCAGCGATCAAAAGCGCCTCCTCGCGAGGTGCCGTGCCGGTTACCGATACGTTACCTGCGCCATCGGTGAGCAGAATCAACAGCGGCGAGATCTCTGGATTCTGGATGAGCTCGCGTTCGATCACCTGCAGAGAGAGCAGCAGACCCGCGGAGAGGGGCGTCTTGCCGCCCACAGGGATCTCCTGCAGAGCGTTCTTGGCCCGTTCCACGCTCGAGGTGGGAGGCAGGACGAGAAAGGCGCGGTCCTTTTGAAAGGAGATCATGGCGACTCGGTCTCTCTTCTGGTAGGCATCGACCAGGAGCGACATGATGGCACCTTTGGTGGCCTGCATACGCTCTGCCGCGGCCATGGACCAACTGGCGTCAACGGCAAACACGACGAGGTTACCCGTCTTGTGAACGCGCACTTTGCGCTGCAGGTCCTGATCACGGATGCTGACTGCGGTCTCAGACGGCGCCCGCTCGCGCTGGTGGGGAGCGGCTTGGCGCACGGTGGCATCGATGGCGATGTCATCATACCGTCCCTGCGCATCGCGAGCGCGGATGTAGCGTCCGCGCTTTCGCTTGCTCACGGTGTATGTGCGCCGTCCTGAGGTTCGCCGCGAGAGTCTGTCTGTCGTGCTGGGAAGCTTGCGAACATCAAAGGGATCGCCGACAGCGACCGGGCGCGTGGGATCATCGGGGGAGGGTTGTAGCGCCTCTTCGGTGTTGCTGGTTCCCCGCTCAGGGGGAATGGCAGCGTCGGCCTCTGTCCCCTCGGAGGGAGAATCCTCGTTCAGGCGGGATTCAGTTTTTTTTTACCTTCCGCCTGTTCTTCCTCAGCCTGCTGTTTCTCGCTCTCCTGCCGGGCCTGCTCGATCCTCTGAGCCAGCTTGTCCATCTTGGAGGCCGTGTCCTCAAAGGGTGTGCGACGCAGACGATGCGGTAGAGCCAACTCGGCCGCCAGCAAGATGTCCGTCTCACGGATGCGCGTGCGCCCCTCATAGGCTGCGTGAGCCAGCGCCGTCTTGAGAATCACGAGGTCAGCGCGGTGACCGTCCACATCCATTTCGGAGGTAAGCCGCGCGATGTAATACAGATCGCTCTCGCGGTAGGTGACCGAAGGCAGCAGTGCCTGCGCCTTGATGATGCGTTCGGTGAGGCGATTCTCTTCGTCACACCAGACGTCGCAAAAGGCAGCATAGTCCTGATCGAAACCGATGCGGCGTCGAAGAATCTCCACACGGGCGTCGGCGTCCAAAATGCCCTGGATGTCGACACATAGTGCAAAGCGATCTAGCAATTGGGGTCGCAGATCCCCTTCTTCGGGGTTCATGGTACCTACAAGGATGAATCGCGCCGGATGCGAGAAGGAAATACCTTCACGCTCCACGACGTTGACGCCCATGGCGGCAGAGTCCAGCAGTAGATCGACCACGTGGTCGTCGAGCAGGTTCACCTCGTCGACATAGAGGAGGCCCCGGTTGGCGGTTGCCAGTACGCCAGGATCAAAGTGGCGCTCGCCCTGTTTAATCGCGCGCTCCAGATCCAGCGTCCCCACCACGCGATCCTCTGTTGCGCTGACGGGGAGATCGACAAACCGTGTTTGCTTGATCTCTACCGGCAGGTCCTCACCGGCGGCGACGCGGGAGAGGCAGGTGTCGCACATGAATTCGCGTCGGTCCGGATCGCAGTTAAAGGGGCAATCGGCGACCGTGCGAATGGAAGGGAGCAAAGCGGCCAGGGCACGGGCGGCGGTGGACTTGGCCGTGCCGCGCTCGCCACGAATCAGCACGCCGCCGATTTGAGGGCTAATGGCGTTCAGCACGAGCGCCCGGCGCATGCGCTCCTGACCCACTATGGCGGAAAAGGGGAAAACCTGCATGAGTTACAATCCTCGTGTGTCTTGTGGTCCAACAAACGAGTATAAAGCGACAAGCAGACGGTGTCAATTGCTGCCTCTCCCGGGGCTCTGCTCGCCTGGCCTGTGTGCCTAACGCGAGTGGCCCGCGAGTCGCCAGATACGCTGAATAGCATGGGTGGCCCTGCTTCTTAGGCCATCCATATCGCTCATGTCAGGCATCTCTGTCTCTGAGAGGGCCATGGTCACGCCGATGCCTGCCAGCGCAACAGACACACCCACCCACACGGCCCGGACGGCATCCTGATCGAGCGATTGTGCCGCTGGATTCCATTCCAAGGGCGCCGTTGCAGGCTGGAGTGCGACGGAGAGCGACACGGGAGTGAGGAACAGCGCGAGCATTATGGCGATCAGTACCGTCAGGGCGGGAAGCCAGATTGCCCAGGGCAACGGGGAGAGATCCATGGGCTGCTGTGGGCGGTTGCCAGTCGCCAGAAGACGGAGTTGCAGTGAGGGAGTGACCTCCTCCAGCGGCCAGGCTCTGAGCGCAAGCTCAACCTGTCGCAGATAGCCCAAATCCTGCTGGCACAGCATGCAGTGAGAAAGGTGCTCACGCAAGGCAGCATATTGACCGTCTGCAGGTTCGCCCGCTACCACATAGTCTACCAGTTGTTCGCGCAAGGTGTCACAGGTCATGGTGTTCTCGTTTCCTTGAGGCTGCGTGCGAGGGCCAGCCGGGCACGGTTGAGCTGCGCTTTGACGGTGCCCAGGGGCAGGCCAAGCACCTGCGTAATCTCCTCATAGCTAAGTTGTTGCTGATAGAACAGCGTTAACACGAGTGCATACTTGACCGGCAGCCGCCGCACCTGTTGCCAGACATATGTTCTGTCGCCGGGCTCGAGCTCGCTTCCGGTGCCGTCGGCATCCCTGGCGAGCAGCCTTTCGAGACTCTCTTCTGTATCCGCCAGGACAACCGGTTCGCGCTTGAGCTTGCGGAGACGGTTGAGCGACGCGTGCGTCGCGATGGCATGGAGCCAGGTCGTGAACTTGGCCTCCCCACGAAAGCTGGGCAATGCGCGCCACACCTTGAGGTAGATCTCCTGCGCCATGTCTTCGGCCTCCTGCCGGTTCTGCAGGATGCGATAGGCGAGGTTGTAGACGCGCTGCTCGGTCTGGAGGATCAGTTGAGCCAACGCGTCACCATCCCCTACCTGCGCGCGCGCCACAAGGTCGGCCATGGGGTCGCTCACACCCTGTCCCGATCGCGAAGGGCGAGGCATGCCAAACAGGCCCCGCTAGTGCGTGTCTTCATTGCGGGCAGTTTGTCCTTCTGCGGCTGGCTCCTCGGGCCAAACCTCCAATGGGACGGAAGGCTCAGCATCCTTGCGCTTGAGCGAGCCCGACGATGTAAAGTAGATGAGCAGCATCCCCAGGCCAACAAACATCGGCAGCAGTCCCGCTATCAGCCAGACGCCACTGCCCAGCGGTGTCAGCCCGAGCAAGAGGGCAAACCCGCTCATCATCGTGATAACACCGCCCCACAGCACGCCGCGGCTACCGGGCTTGATCGCCTCTCCAGCAGCCGCCAGATCGCTGGCGCTAAAGCCCAGCCTGGCCAAAGCGATGCGCTCCTTGTAGGCAAGATAACGGTTCAGCGTGATAAAGCCCAGAAGGATGGTCAGCAAGAGCAGCGAGGCAACGACGATCAGGGCGGCCTGGTATGGCATGAGAGCACCTCAGCTTCTGTAGGATGATGCCTATGTTACCTTGGAACCCGGGCAAACCCAACAGGTTGCATGCTGCATCGTCTAGGGCCAATTGCAGGGTCAAGACGGCCGCCACGTGGTTTTACCGCTATCTGATATATGCTATAATCCGCTCGATCGACTGCTGGTTTTCAGGAAAGGTACCACATTGTTCAAACCTCTCAGCGCTCTGCTGGGTCTCTTTTCAAGAGATATTGGCATTGACCTCGGAACCGCCACAACCCTGGTGATGGTGCATGGTCAGGGGATCGTCATCAACGAACCCTCGGTTGTTGCCATCGAAAAGACCACCAGACGGCCGCTTGCCTTTGGGGCTGAGGCCAAGGAGATGGTTGGGCGCACGCCGGGCAATATCATCGCCATCAGGCCCTTGCGCGATGGCGT
>CAZMAI010000001.1:44225-48976 GCA_964564195.1 uncultured Anaerolineales bacterium
GAGCAGACGGTCACGATACGAGGGCGCAACCTGATCACCGGTCTTCCCGAGGCCACCGAGGTGAGCAGTATCGAGATTCGCGAGGCCCTCTCTGGCCCTGTCGATATTATCGTGGATGCCGTGCGAGCCACGCTGGATGAGACCCCGCCCGAGTTGGTGGCGGACCTGATGGAGCAGGGCATCGTACTGGCGGGCGGAAGCAGCCAACTGCAGGGACTCCCTGAGCGCCTCTCCAATGAGTGCCACATGCGCGTCTATCGTGCTGATGACCCCGTGACCTGCGTGGTGCGGGGAGCGGGCGCGATTGTTGAGGATCTGGCCCGTTACAACAAGGTTCTGGCCAGTACCCAGCGGGACACGATCTCACAGGCACGCCGCGCACAGGTCTAGGCCGGCCAGAGTGTACCGCCAATGAGGGCAGGGCATCGATCCGCCATCGCTCTTGTCTTTGTGTTGGCCATGATGCTCGTCTGGTTGCTACTGGACGGTGTTGGCGCCGTAAACCCCATCCGGGACACCCTGACCGGAATCGTCGCTCCCCTTCAGCTCGTGTTCGGTCGTGCCCTTGGCCCGGTGGGAGATCAGCTGCAAGCGCTGGGTCGCGGGGCTGAACTGCAACGCGAGAACCAGGAGCTTGAGAACCAGATCGCGGAGCTTCGGAGCCAGATCATTCTTCTTGCAGAGGCGCAACTGGAGAACGAGGATCTACGGCGACAGCTCGGTTTCAAGAGCGCCGTTCCGAACTTTCAGCTCATCGCGGCGGAGGTTATCGGTCGCGATCCCAGCAGTTACCTTCACTATCTGGTCATCGACCGGGGCTCAGCGGATGGTATCCGCCTGGGCATGCCGGTGCTTACCGATGCAGGGCTGGTAGGACGAATCAGCAGGGTGAGCCAGAGTTCTTCGCAGGTCATGCTGTTGACTGACTCGCAATCCGCGGTGGGGTCCTATATCCAGCGCTCACGTGCCACAGGGGTAATTCAGGGGAATCTGGGGCCCGATCTCGTCATGCGGTACATCCTGCAGGATGAGACGGTAATCATCGGCGATATTGTCCTGACTTCGGGTCTTGGCGGCGCCTTTCCAAAGCGACTTGTCATCGGTCAGGTCGTCGATGTGCGGCAGAACGATGTCGACGCGCACCAGGAGGCAGTGGTCACACCTGCAGTCGACATGAGCACGCTCGAGAACGTGCTCGTTCTGCTCAATTACGATCCAGGAGACCTTTTGGCAGAGCCCTAGTGGCGGCTGCGCGGCACTGTTTCAGGGGAGGCGTCCCATCGGCCTGTATATTGCAATCCCAGTGGCCTTACTGCTGTCCCTGGCCCAAACGACAGTCCTGGGTAATACGCTGGTGCTTGGGGTTCATATGAACCTGCTCCTGGTGTTTGCCATAGCATGGGTCTTGCGTCGGGGCCTGAGTGAAGGGCTGATGATTGGGTTGCTGGGCGGCGTGATTCTGGATGTCAGTTCGGCCGCACCCTTTGGCACCTGGATAGCGTCGCTAGCGGTGGCCATCTCCCTGGCTGCTCTGGGCGAGGTAAACGTGTTTCAGGGCGCGTGGTTCCTCAAATACGTCGTGGTGGCCGGGGCGGTGGTGCTGGCAAATCTCGTCTCGATCACGGTCTTGCGCGTGGCGGGCTATGACCCGATCCTGCTGCGATCGCTGGGCCGTGTCATTGTCCCCGAGTTGTTCGTCCACATCTTGCTCATGCCGGTGATGTACGGTCTGGTCAAGTGGATCGTCACCCGAATCGAGCCGCCTGCAGTGGAGTTCTGACGTGGTGAATGGACTGTACACGCGCTTTCGCCTGATCATCTTTCGAGTCATTGTAGTCATCTGTATGATGGCCGTCGCGCTGAGACTGTGGTCATTGCAGGTGGTTTCATCCGAAGACTATGTCGCGGCGGCCGATCAGAACCGCTACCGGCTTGTGTCCATTGACGCTCCGCGCGGAGTCATCTATGATCGTCAGGGTCGGTTGCTGGTTCACAATGTGCCCAGCTTTACCGTGAGTGTGGTTCCCGGCGATCTGCCAGAGGACGAACTGGAGCGTGAGGCCGTTCTGCGACGCGTCGCAGACCTGCTTGAGATGCCCTTCCAAAGCGAAGATGGCTCGGGCGTTGATGATCGAATCACCGATCGCACAACGGGGCCTTATGCCACAGGCAAGTATGTGCCCGTGACGATTGCGCGTCAGGTCGACCGGCAGGCAGCATTTACGTTACAGGAAGAGAGCCTCACGCTGCCGGGCGTGATGGTGCAGGTCGAGCCCAAACGCGAGTATTATGAGTCAAAGCTCTTTGCCCACATAGTGGGCTACATGGGGCGGATCGGGCAGGCTGACCTGGAGGCACGGGCCGACCGTGGCTATGAGGCGGGTGACAGCATAGGCGTCGCCGGTGTGGAGCGCACCCAGGAGGACATTCTCGCTGGCACCAAGGGCCAGAAGCATGTCGAGGTGAACTTTGACGGGCGCGAAACACGGATTATCGCTGCGGCAGATCCCGTCCCTGGTAACAGCATCTATCTGACCATCGATACCGGGTTCCAGAAAGAGGTAGAGGCCGCCCTGGTAAAGGGTATGGCCGCGGCAGGGTCAGACACAGGGGTTGCCATTGCGATGGATCCTCGCACGGGGGAGATCCTGGCGATGGTTTCGCTGCCCACCTTTGACAACAACCTCTTTGCCTCGGGGATCTCCTATGAGGATCTGGCGGCTCTCAGTAACGATCCAACGCACCCGCTCATCAATCATGCGGTTGGTGGGCAGTATCCGCCGGGATCGGTGTTCAAGATCATTCCCGCCAGCGGCGCGCTTCAAGAAGGCGTCATTACCGAATCGACGCGCTTTGAGTGCCGTGGGACGATGCTGTTGCCCAACAAGTTCTTCCCGAACGACCTGAGCCAGGCCCAGCCCTTTTACTGCTGGGCCAGGTATGGTCACGGCAATATCAACGTCGTGACGGCGATCTCCCAATCGTGTGATATCTTTTTCTACAAGGCCACCGGCGGCTTTGAGGATTTCGTTGGGCTGGGTATCGATAGGCTTGGCACCTATGCCGCCATGTTTGGGATCGGCGAGCCCACCGGTGTGGAACTGACTGGTGAGGCCGCGGGGCTGCTGCCCAGCGAGCAGTGGAAGCGTCTTACCTATAGCGAAAGCTGGTTCACCGGCGATACCTACAATGCGGCGATCGGGCAGGGCTATGTACTGGTGACACCCCTGCAGATGCTGAATGCCACGGCGGCGATAGCCAATGGGGGCACGCTCTACCGGCCTCAGGTTGTGCATCAGGTGGTCGACATAGAGGGCAACCTCGTTGAGGCTTTTGAGCCGGAAGTCATCCGTGAGCTTGAGGTTAGCCCGGAGAACATCGAGCTTGTCAGGCGAGGGATGCATGGCACCGTCACCAACGGTACTGCCTACCGCCTACACCTCCCTGAAGTGGATGTGGCGGGCAAGACCGGTACGGCCGAGTACACCGAGTTGGATGAGGACGGTAACATCATCATGGACGAGTGGGGATATCTGCCGACCCATGCCTACTTTACGGCCTTTGCCCCCTATGACGATCCAGAGATCGTCTTGATCGTCTTTTTGCGGGGCGGTGGCGAGGGCTCTCAGACGGCTGTTCCAGTTGGGGAGGAGATCTTGCGCGCCTATTTTGACATTCCGGCTCCAGGCCAGATGGGCGCCGAGGGATAGGATACGGGAGGTCGCATGGAAGGCGGAATCTCGATCAAGGGAACGCGTGAGGGGTTGGTCATCGCTCTGGGCCAGGGTGAGATGGACCCTCTCTGCGATGAGCTTTCGCGGCATCTCAAACAACAGGGCGCGTTTTTCCGCGGGGGTGTGGTGACGATCGATGCGGGAGCGCGACCGCTCACACCCGAGGACCTTGTGCGGCTCAGGGAGTTGCTCTCGGAGCACTCTATGGTGCTGCGCAGTGTAAGTGCCAGCAACAGCCAGGCTGTTCAGTCCGCCGCCTCACTCGGGCTGCATATTGCCGGGGAGCGGCTACATGAGGAACCTCCGGCCAGGCAGGAGGCTGCCGAGCGCCCGGTAAAGCCGCCAGTGGCCCCACCGGTGGCCGAGCCTGCGGCATCGGAGGATAGTGCGGAGGCCATCGCGCGCGCCGGTGCGCGCGGCCTCGTCATGCGGCGGCGCCTGCGCGCCGGCCAGACGGTGCGGCACTCGGGGAGCGTCGTCATCCTGGGGGACGTAAACGCGGGCTCTGAGATTATCGCTGGGGGCGACATCGTGGTTTGGGGCCGATTGCGAGGTACAGCGCATGCCGGGTGCCTGGGCAATACTTCGGCGGTGGTCTGTGCGCTGGATCTCAGCCCGCTGCAACTGCGCATTGCCGACATTGTCACGCGGCCAGACGAGAGCGCTGCGACTGGGAGTGAGACCTATCCCGAGGTCGCCTATGTGCGGGATCACACCATCATCGTCGAGCGGTGGTCCGGTATCCGGTGGAGGGACTAGGCGGGTGGCTACGCGCGTCATCACAATAGCGTCTGGCAAGGGCGGGGTGGGCAAGACGACCACTGTCGCGAACCTGGGCGTGGCCCTGGGCAAGCTGGGCAAGCGTGTGGTCGTCATCGATACAGATATCGGTCTGCGCAACCTCGATATGATGCTCGGACTGCAGAACCGCATCATCTATGACCTTGTCGATCTCGTGGAGGGGCGCTGCCGCCTGCAGCAGGCTCTGATCCGTGACCGTCTGCTGGATGAGTTGTA
>CAZMAI010000002.1:0-2244 GCA_964564195.1 uncultured Anaerolineales bacterium
GGGCGGGAATTCACGCTAATCCTGAACCACGGGGCGGAGGCGGCAACAGCGGTGCTCCCCTACGCATGCCGGGATCTCCTGAGCGGCCGAGAGTTGGCGGGTTGCATAGACCTTGCCCCGAAGGATGTGCTGATCCTGGCAAAGATCTAGGAGAGGTGCCTGGCCTTTGGCGCCCGCCTTCCTCAGTGGAGGGCGGGCGTTTTGTCTAGTTGCGCTCTGTATGGCCGCGAAAGGTCAATTCGATGGGCGTCCCCTCAAAGGGATAGCTCTCCCGGATCCGATTCTCCAGGAAGCGCTGGTAGCCAAAGTGCACGAGTGCGGGATCGTTCACAAAGAACACGAAATTCGGGGGATCGCCGCTCGCCTGGGTGCCATAGTAAAAGCGCAGTTTCTTGCCTGCGACGGTGGGTGGCGAGCTGCGCGCCACGGCGTCACGGATGAGCTGGTTGATCTCAGCGGTCTTGATCCGGGCGTGCCGCTCGTTGTAAACCTGCATAATCAGCGGCATCAACCGGTGCACGCGCTGGCCGGTGAGTGCCGACACGAATGCGACTGGTACCCACGGCATGAACTTGAGCTCATCGAGGACGTATTTCTGGTAGGCGGCCAGCGTGTGCGTGTCCTTTTCCACGAGGTCCCATTTGTTCACGACAACGATGACGCTCTTGCGTTCCTGGAGAACATAGCCCGCGACATGAGCATCCTGCGCGGTAACACCTTCCGTGGCATCGATGACCAGTAGAGTTACGTCCGCACGGGAGATGGCGCGCATGGAGCGGATGACGCTGTACTTTTCTACGCCTTGCTCAATTCGCCCCCGACGGCGTATCCCCGCTGTATCGATCAGCACAACGGCCTGTCCATCGAAAGTCAACTGGGTGTCAATCGTATCGCGCGTTGTGCCCGGTATATCAGTGACGATGACGCGCTCTTCGCCCATTAGACGGTTCAGCAACGAAGACTTGCCCACGTTGGTGCGTCCCACAAGGGCAACGTGTACCGCGTCAGGCAGCTCCTCCTCCAGTGGCATTTCTGGGAGTACGCCAACGATGGCGTCCAGGAGGTCGCCGGTGTTCAGGCCGCGCTCGGCTGAAATGGCCAGAGGTTCCCCCATGCCAAGCGCGAAGAATTCGAGCACCGCCATGTCGCGCTTGGTGCTGTCCACCTTGTTGACTACCAGCAGAACCGGCTTGTTTGTACGGCGGAGCAGCTCTGCGATCTGATAGTCGGCGGGGGAGACCCCGTCGAGGACGTCGGTGAGAAACACGATCGCGTCCGCTTCCTGCATGGCGATCTCGGCCTGCAGACGAATCTGCTCAGACATGTTGTCACCGTCCTCGAGCACGAGGCCGCCGGTGTCAATGATGGAAAACACCCTGCCGCCCCACTCTGCGTCGGCATAGTGCCTGTCGCGGGTCGTCCCGGGCGTATCTTCGACGATCGCCCGGCGGCCGCCGACGAGCCGGTTAAATAGGGTGGACTTGCCTACGTTAGGCCTGCCCACGAGGGCTAACACTGGTTTTACAGCCATGGATCTCCGAATCTCTATCAGGGCCTTGGTGTCGGCCCCGGGGTGGGCGTCGGTTCAGGCGTCGGCGCGAGCGTGATCGTGATCTCGACGTATTGCGGCAGGATGTCCTTGACCTGCAACTCGGCCAGAGCGGGTGCTCCTTCGGTATTGATGTTGACCGTTGGGCGCACCTGATGCGTGCCGGGCCCCAGTCCGTTGAGGTCCAGGACAGCGCTCAGCCGGTCGGATTGGAGCTCGTCCAGGAGTACGGACGGGCCCGTGAGAATGACATCGATTAGCGGAACAAACTCACTCACTTGCAGGCCCTCCTGGAGGCGCTGCGCCCGAAGCGGGAGTTCTACTGTCGTTCCCCCGGTGACGGCATCTATGCCGACTGTGACGAGCACCTCGAAAGGTTCGCCCGCGGGTGCGCCCATCACTGAAACGCCATCTGGCAGGTCGAGTTGCATGCGCGCTGCCAACATGCGATCTGCGCCGCTGACGTCGAGAACCTCTCTGGCCTCTACGAGGCTTCCCAGCTCCTCTATGGCTGCCGGAGGTCCGACAAGGGTCACTGTGGAAGGCAGCACGTTCACACTGCTGACATAGTATCCGCGAGCCGGCTGACCTGCCGTCCGCACCCGTACCGCCACCTCGCGATAGTCCTCGCGCTTTTCGATGGCGACCTGAACGCGTACCGTGCTGGGACTCACGTCAACGGACTCAACGGTCTG
>CAZMAI010000002.1:2344-43041 GCA_964564195.1 uncultured Anaerolineales bacterium
CGATCCAACTGGTACACAGCATTGACCCAAACAATGAGCGACAGAGCAAGGGCCAGCATGGCTGTCCCGACGCGGTCCAGCATCTGCTTACTCAAGGCGCCACCTCAGTGTCATGACTCATTCGGTCTCGGTCCGATCATCCTTGGAGTTCTGTCGGCCTTGCACGGCACGATTCAGGAGGCCTGCCCCTTCCCGCTGCGGTTTGAGCAGCGCACGCAGGAGCGTCGTCAGCCGGCGCTCATCCAGGTGCCGCACGATGCGGCCGTTCCGTGTCATAGAGATGATGCCGGTCTCTTCAGAGACGACCACGGCGATCGCGTCGGTCTGCTCGGTGATCCCGACCGCGGCGCGGTGACGTGTGCCGAGATGCGAATCTGAGACGATCGTCTCTGCCAGGGGCAGCACGCAGCTGGCTGCCACGATGCGGTCTCCGCGGATCACGACTGCACCGTCATGCAGGGCCGTGTTCGGGAAAAAGATCGTCTGGAGAAGTTGGTCGGCGACCGCGGCGTCGATCGGCACGCCAGTGTCGATGTGATCCTGTAGACCGGTATCGCGTTCTATGACAATGAGGGCGCCATGTTTTCGCTCTGACAGCCGCCGGCAGGCTGAAGCGATCTCGCCGATGACACGATCGATCTGGATCTCGCGCCCGCCTGTCCACAACGAGATCCCGCCTGCGCGTCCCAGCCGGTCCAGCGCGCGTCGCAGCTCGGGCTGCAGCACGATGGCCACAACAACCAGCAGCGCCTGCCCTGTGCTCCGCAGCAGCCAGTTAAAGGCTGTCAGGTCTGCGATGCTGCCAAACAGAGATACCGCGAGCGCCAGCAGGATGATGCCGCGCAAGAGCTGTACAGCCTGCGTCCCCTGCACCATCACGAGTATGCCGTAGATGATGCCAGCAACGAGCAGGATATCGATCAGATTGCGGGCGTCCAGTTTGGACAGCAGCCACAGAACGTTGGCCACAGATCACTCCTTCAGCAGGTGCACCAGAACGGCCTTTTGGCCGTGCAGCCGGTTCTCTGCTTGATCAAAGAGCCACGAGCGCTCACCGTCCGCCACGGCGTCCGTGATCTCCTCTCCCCGGTGCGCTGGCAAACAGTGCAACACGCCCTGAACCGAGGGGGCCTGAGACAGCAGTTCTTCATTGATCTGGTAGGGCGGAAACACCTGCCGGCGCACCGCGCTCTCAGCTTCCTGACCCATGCTGGTCCAAGTGTCAGTATACAGCACATCTGCGTCACTAACTGCTTTGAGGGGATCTGCGTTGAGCCGGACGCTGCCGCCCGAATGGTGAGCTAGGGCACCGGCGATCTGAACGACGCTGGGCAGAGGCCCGTATCCCTCGGGCGTGGCGGCTGTCACGTGCATACCCAGCATGGCTCCACCGATCAAGAGCGAGTGCAGGACATTGTTGCCATCGCCGAGGTAGGTGAGGCGAACATCCTTGAGCTGGCCGAGCTTTTCCATGATCGTGAGCAGGTCGGCGATACCCTGACAGGGGTGATCGTAATCCGAGAGGCCGTTGATCACCGGCACAGTCGCATATCGTGCCAGGTCGACGACGTCGCTATGGGCAAACACCCGTGCCATAATAGCGTCGGCGTAACGACTGAGAACGCGAGCCGCGTCGGCGATGCTCTCCCGGTGCCCCAGCTGTATCTCATCCGGTGACAGGTAGACTGCGTGCCCCCCGAGTTGGTACATGCCGATATCGAACGATGTCCGGGTGCGCAGCGACGGCTTTTGAAACACCATCGCCAGCGTGTGGCCGGGAAGGAGCGGATCGCGCTGTCCGTCTTTCCAGTCGGCCTTGAGCGCTATCGCCAGATCCAGCAGTCCCTGCAACTCTGCGGGCGTGGCGTGTTCCAACGCGATAAAGTCACGCTTCATCGATTCCCCTCTCATCCCTGATTTGGCCCAAGCCGGGCTTCACAGCCCAGATCAAGTCGTAGTACACCTGCCAGCGGTGCGTATCGATATCCTGCATCCCCAGTTCACTCAGGAGCGCCTCAAGCTTGCCGCGCCGGCAGTATCGTCCCGGAAACAGCCAGGCCTCACAGCCGATGCGATTGGTGACCAGCATAGAGCCACCGGGCTTGAGCACGCGCATCATCTCGCGGACGACGGCGCGAGGGTCGCGCATGAACTCGAGAGCCTCCAGGCAACTGACGGCGTCAAAGGTATCGTCCTCAAACATCAGACTGTGGGCGTCACCCTGCAAGAACGCAGCCTGCATATCGAGCGATCCCAGCGCGGCGACCGCCTCCAGCAGCATGGGCAGCGAGTGATCAACGCCGATCACGATGCCCGTATAGTCTGCACCGTCGAGCAAGGTCGCAGGCAGGCGCCCCGTCCCGGTAGCGACGTCGAGCACCCGTGGCTCCCGGGCGGGCAGTCTCTCGCTGAGCGGTGCGCCCAGAAAATACATCTCATAGACTGGCCGCACCTTCTTGATGTTGTTGTAGCGCCGCGCTGTCCAATCGTACATCATGACCACTGCTCTGGTGCCGAGGTACGTTCCCTCGGTCACGATGATCATCCAGTAGAGCAGCAGGGCAGCCACGATCGCTGCCAGCACATACCAGAGCCATGTCACGTCGCAAGGCTCCAGTAGGTCGACGCGATGGCGATGAGCACCCATCCACCGACCCAGGAGAGCGATGCAAGTCGTCCCGCGTCGCCCCGGCGAACTGGCTGTGTCCGATAGAGGTCGTCGGCGCAACCCGTCAGCGCCACCAATCCAGCCAATAGCGGCTGCCGAGACACGACCAGCACGGCAAAGATGCCTATCCAGGACAGGCGCGTGACCCACAGGCTCAACCTGTGCTGAACGACGGCGTGCGACAGTCTACCATAGGTCCCTGCTCCGGCCAGCACGCCGAGGGCTGCCACAGGATGGATCTGTCCGGTCACAAGAGCAAAGGCTGCTGCCCAGGCCCCAACGACCTGCGTGCCTTCTATCAGGGCCGTCGCCGTATTCACTACTTGACCTTTAGTGGCGATCGCCTCCAGGATGCAGAGGAGCAGCGTGATGCCTGCAAGCATGCGTGCCGTATGGCGCAAGAGCAGCGCCAATGCGGCGGCCGTCAGTAAGCAAATTAACGCCTGCAGCGCCGCACGCCAGAGGCGCCGTGTATCAGAGCGCCCGGATCCGCGACGGCTCACCACGCGGATGTTGCGCGCCAGTGTGCCAGCACAGAGGTCCAGGATCACCCAGAGGGCCACCAACGGCAGCGCGGCTGCGGAAAGATGCCGCGGTCCAGCAGCCGAAAGGGCGCCCGCCAACACAGCGCCGATGACATAGCCAGAAGGCTTGATCCACATACCGCGCCTCAGGGTCTGAATCTGGGTCGCTCCATTGCGCGTCCCTCCGCGCTGATTATAGCATCGCGTGTGTCTGAGGCCAACGAAGGGCCCGGGACGCCCGCCGTTCTTTAGGAGTTGATCCGAACAGCCACCGCCCGAGGCCCGCGCTCGTCTCGCTCCACACAATAGGATAGCCTGGTCCCCGGTTCGATGAACGAGCCTCGCTTGACTCCAAGTGCCGAGGCATGGACAAACACACTGTCACCATCGTCATCGCGGATGAAACCATACCCGCGTCTGCGGTTGTAGCGCTCAAGGGTTCCCATGTGTCGTGAGGTCAGCGCGTTCAGAGCAAGGCAGCCCGGACATTGGGAGGGTGGGGCAAGCCCTGCGGCCCCCCGCTTCCGGCGTTCCTCAACGGTGTATAGAAAAGAGTTATGGCAGGTGTGGCAATGGAGATAGGTGTCTGTCATCGATGTAGACATAAATCTGCTCTAAAGCCTCCATGGCTCGGGTCGCTTGAAGGGTTGCTGTTGCTGACCGAATGACACGAATCGGTTGCCATTTCGCCGCAGGGTGTGTTATGCTGACCAGCAGCAAGCCGCCTTGGTGTGCTTAGCTGGCCTCGAGCGCCACGCCGGCTCTGACGCGTGCCAGGGTAAGGCTGGTGATGAACGCCCCAAGGGCAAAGATCAGGGCGATACCGAAAATGGTTTCGGGGCTAGAATGGGTGTACAGCGCCCCCACGGCCAGCGATGCGACAAAGACCGGGCTCTTGAGCACACCGCTGGCTGCCAGGTACGCCGGACGCCTGTCCTCAGTGGCGATGTCCATCAGGTAGGCGGTAAAGGTCCACCAGGAACTGCCCGAGACAAAGCCGAGCAGCGCAAAGGCCAGCAGGTAGACCACGTAGGGCAGTCCGAGCAATGGGGCCAACGTCACGAGCGCCAGGGTGGCCACCTCGACCGCTGTACCCAGGCGCACTGCGGCCCAGCTTCCGAGGCGGTCGATGATGTGCCCGCAGACTAGGGCGGCCGCCATCCCGCCCAGGTTCTGCGCGATAATGTAGGTGCCGAGGACAGACTGTCCCTGAGGAACCAGATCGACGGCCCGAATGACAAAAAAGGGAAAGACAGAGGACGCAGTTCCTAGCAACAGCTCGACGAGCACGATGCGGCGCAACCGGGCATCCTCTTTAAGAGAGCGCCACAGCAGCGCAATGCTTTTCCGGACACTGGCGCTCTCCTTTGGGGACCCATCGGGCCGCTCTCGCAACAGGCTGATCGCGAGCACTGATCCAAAGAAACCGATGGTTGCGCAGGTAAAGATCAGAGCCCAGTTTCTGGGAAAGCTGGGTCCAGTGTTCGAGAGGATGCGCTGGATGAGGTAGCCGCCCGCCAGCGCACCCAGGGAGGAAAGCAACTGGCCCATGCCGAGAAACCGTCCGCGGATGCGGGCTGGCAGGAGTTTGCCAACGATGTCGGGCCATGAGATGCCGTTCAGTCCCTCGGAGGTGTAGAACAAGGCGGTCGCGATAGCCAGCAGACCCAGCACGACCAACGGGGCGGAAGGTGCAAGAAACAGGATAATGGGCGCCATCAGAGCGACAGGAAGCCTCCCGCCCACACTGGACCACAAGAGCAGCGGCTTTTTGCGGGGGCTGGCCGTGAGGACGCCCGCGGCCCAGATCTGTGGCACTGTCACAAACACAACCCGCAGGGCCGAAAGGATGCCAATGGCGAACTCTGATCCAGTCAGTGTCTGGGCAAAGGTGGGCACAATGACCAGCGGATCGAAGAACGCAAACCCAACCGAAAAGGCGACAAAGTCGACCACGAGTAGCAGCAGGTTACGTCGTAGCCAGGGATGGGCGTCGGCCATGGGTTGTTGCTCTCCTCAAAGGTGGGGCGAGTATACGTGTGAGGTCGCGGCTGTGTCAACGAGGAACGGTGGCGGTTAGCTGGGATTGACGCGGATCACTGATGGGGCCAGAAGCGTGAGGATCCAGGCGGCTATTTTGTGCAGGGGGCGCCCGGTGCTATTATTCAGTCCCGGGCAGCAGGCCCCACACTTAGATGGAGGGCATGCATGACCCGTTTTGTTTTTGTTACCGGTGGCGTTGTCTCCTCAGTTGGCAAGGGCGTGGCAGCGGCCTCCATCGGCCGCATACTCAAGTCTCGCGGTGTGAGCGTAACGCTCCAAAAGCTCGACCCCTACATCAACGTTGACCCCGGTACCATGTCTCCGCTTCAGCACGGTGAGGTGTTTGTTCTCGAGGATGGCACGGAAACCGACCTGGATCTTGGCCACTATGAGCGCTTTACCGATGTGCAGCTCGGGCAGTATGCCAACGTCACGAGCGGGCGCATCTATGCCGAAGTCATCGCCAGAGAGCGTCGCGGCGATTTCCTGGGTGGGACGGTACAGGTCATCCCGCACATCACCGACGAGATCAAGCGTCACATTCGAACCGCGCCCGAGGAAGCTGGCATCGACGTCGCGATCGTAGAGATCGGCGGCACGGTGGGCGACATCGAAAGCCTTCCGTTTCTCGAGGCCATTCGCCAGATGCGCCGGGATGTCGGTGCCGACAACTGCTGCTATGTGCACATCACGCTCCTGCCTCACATCGGTGCGACGGACGAGCTCAAGACCAAGCCGACGCAACACAGCGTCGCAGAACTGCGCAGCATTGGCATCAGTCCCGATGTGCTGCTCTGCCGGGCAGACTATCCGATCGCCGAGGACCTGTTGGACAAGATTGCGCTCTTTGGCGCGGTCGATCGGCAGGCTGTCATCCCACTGCAGACTACCGAGACAATCTACCAGGTACCTATCACTCTGGAGGAATACGGTCTCGGCGACTATCTGATCAAGCGCCTCAAGTTACCCGCGATTGAGCCGGAGATGAACGGCTGGCGCGACGTTGTCGCCAATCTCCTCAACCCTCAAGGCGAGGTTCGCATCGCTTTGGTGGGTAAGTATGTCGCGCTGCATGATGCGTACAAGAGTGTTACCGAGTCGCTGATCCACGCCGCCGCGGCGCACAACCGCCGGGTGGTGGTCGAGTGGGTGGATGCGGAGGACATCGAACGGGATGGGATTCCAGATGCAGTAAAGCAGGCTGATGGGATCATCGTGCCCGGCGGGTTTGGACCTAGAGGCATCGAGGGCAAGATTGCGGCGGCTCGGTATGCACGTGAGAACGGGATTCCCTACATAGGGCTGTGCCTGGGCCTGCAGGTGATGACCATCGAGTTTGCAAGGAATGTTCTCGGCTGGGGGGCCGCCAACAGCACAGAGTTCGATCCGGAGACGCCCTATCCTGTTGTGGATCTGATGCTGGCGCAAAGGGGTATCGCCGACAAAGGCGGGACGATGCGCCTGGGTCGCTATCCGTGCGTGCTGCGCCCCGGTACCCGCGCCAGGGACGCCTACGGGATCGATGAGATCTCGGAGCGGCATCGCCATCGTTGGGAGATCAACAACGATTTCCGCGATGCCTTGCAGGAGGCGGGGCTTACCTGGAGTGGCACATCTCCGGATGGGCAACTGGTGGAGATGGGCGAGATTCGCGATCATCCCTGGATGGTGGGTAGCCAGTTCCATCCCGAGTTCAAGACGCGCCCCGATCGGCCACATCCGCTGTTCCGCGGCTTTATCGGCGCAGCGATCGAACAGTCGCAGCGCTAGAGAAAAAGAACGGGCCTCTGGCTAGTCCAGGGGCCCGTTTCGTATCCTGATAGGGTGTGTGAGCGACTCCTCTTGTCCTTCTCGTAAAGCGGCGGGGGCCTAACGCAAAGAGCCTTCTCGCAGGTAGCGGTCGAACAGTTGGCCCCAGGACGTTGACTCACGCCAGGCGTCATACACGTGGCGCTCCTTTAGCGGCCACCGGTAGTAGTCGTGATAGGCCTCAGAGACAAAGCTCATTGCATGCACCAGCGGGGTGTGAAAGAGTAACTTTTGCAGTACCTTGGTGGGGCCATACCAGGATAGCCAGCCGAGGGCACGATGCAGGTTCAGGCCCACACTAAAGTTCCAGCTCTCACCCTCGATATCATCACCGACGACCTCGATCTCGCGGGGATCGCCGACCCCGAGGCCCTGTTCGTGGGCCAACCGGATATAGCCAATCTTGAGCGGGTCAAAGCCCATCAGTTGCGCGGCGATGGCATCGATCGCAACCTGATCTCCGCTGGCCAGGATCACATTCTTGACGACGGGCTTCATCACGCGCGGACCCGTGCCATTTCCGGCAGTGGTGCCATCCATGACCGCAAAGATGCCCGAGTGAATCTCTTGCTGAATCGCCAGCAGATCCACCAGCGTCTCGTGAATCCAGGTGTGCGTATAGTGCCTGTGGGTGTTCAGCAGGCCACCGAACGCGTTCTTCATTGCCCCGGTCGTCGTCGTATAGATGTGGCACTTGACCGTAGGCAGGTGCACGATGCTCTTGCCCTTGAAATACTCGGGCATGGGAATGCCTTTGGGGTACACCCGGTCGAGCGCATTCATCCGTGCTTTGGGCTCGTACACCTTCCACTTTATGTCCGAGTCCTTAAAGTTGTACAGGACCGGGATGTTGTACCGGCGAAAGATCGGTACATAGTTGTTCAGATCCTCACCCTTGAAGGCGTTGGTGACGACCGTCTTGTTCTGGACACAGACTTGCTGTTCATAGCCGCGACGCTGCAGCGCCAGAATCGTTCCTTCCAGCTGCCACGGTGTGGTATTTGCACTGGGAAAGGGATAGTGCCACGAGATATTATCTTTGAGTATGACCGTGTCCCCAGCAGGCAGATACCGCTCAACCTGCGCCAGGCCCAAGAGCCGGTCGTAGTCGGCCAGAACGCTCTCGGGCTGGGTCTTGAGCACTGCAACACGCGCACGTGTGGTCATCCGAATCGCCCTTTCATGTATCGGACCGAGGAACTCGTCCGTGTCTGCGCTGGATTCTACGCGGCTGATCAGAGACCGTCAAAGAGGGACGGTGCGTGCCCTATCCAGCGCTCGGTCCGGCCCCTGCAAGTACGTGTCTGGCTGCCTTGCGCAGGCCGAGGCTGACGCTAGAATTGCCCTAACCTAAAACCGGGGGGAATGCATGCCGCTCCTGACCGTTCCTGCTGTATTCTTGGGCTTGTGGCTGTTGGCGCGTTTCGTCTGGTTTGCACGCGCGGCTCTCCCGGAGGATGCGGAATGCACAATGCTCACCATGTCGGACGGGAGGGAGATCGCGCTCGCCCATGTGGACCGCGGGCGAGAGCATGTCGTCATCGTCGCACACGGGTTTCTCAAGCGCAAGGATGATTTGCGTGTTGTGCGTCTGGCGACTCACCTGCTGGATCGCTTTGACATAGTCCTGTACGACCAGCCGGGCCACGGAGGCTCCTCGGGCACATCCGATCTGGATTTCCAGGTTGCGGGAGCCTGTCTGGCAGCTGTGGCTGCAGAGGCGCGCCAACTCGGCTACAGACGTGTCTCCGCAGTGGGCGTCTCCCTGGGGGCAGCCGCTACCATCCAGGCTGCCGCCTCCGGAGCAGCACTGGACGCTATTGTCAGCATCTCGAGCCCGGTAGGCCCACCCTGGCACCGTGAGGAGCCCTGGCGGCCCGGCATTCTCAAGTACGTCTACCGGTCGTTAGGCACTCGGGTGGCGGACACGCTGCAGTTCCGCCACTGGCCGTTGGAAGTGGTGGGCAGGGTTGCGCCCTGTCCGCTGCTCATTGTCCATTGCGGCCGTGACACGCTCATCCCGCGCGAGGCCTCGGAAGCCCTCTATCGCGCCGCATCCGAACCAAAGGCGTGGATACTGGACGAACGCGCCTGGCACGGCACACCAAATAACGCGCACGAAGAGATTGTGGCGTGGCTGGAGACCGATATCGTAGAACCAGTGCCCGAGTTGCAGATGGAGGTTTCGCATTGATGGATAGGCGGGTCATAGTAATCACGGGCGCCAATGGCGGTGTGGGACAGGCTGTGGTACAGGCCTTTGCGCGCGAGGACGTGCTGCTTGCGCTGATCTCCCGCCGCCTGAAGGCGCTGGAGAACCTCGTTCAGGCGCTCGCGCTGGAGCAGGGGCGTGTCCTGTGTGCAGCGGCCGATTTGAGCGAGCGGACAGAGGCGGAGCGGGCGGTGCAAGCGGCGCGCGATCGCTTTGGGAGAATCGACTGTTTGCTGCACCTCGTGGGCACCTGGCGCGGGAACGTTGCTGTCGCAGACCTGTCTGATGATGACTGGCATGGGATGCTGGAGACGAATCTACACGCAGCCTTGAATATCATCAGGGCTGTTCTACCCGCTATGCTGGAGCTGGGCGGCGGTCGAATCGTCACGATCGGCTCACGTGCCGTAGAGCGACCCGGTAGCGGACAGGCGCCGTACAACGTGTCCAAGGCGGCGCTGCTGGCGCTTACACGGTCTGTCGCGGCAGACTATGGTGCACAGGGCATCCGGGCCAACATGATCCTGCCTGGTACAATCGCTACGCCCCGACAGGCGCAAGGTAGCGCTGACGCGGAGCGACCAGGCTGGGTGGCACCCGAGGCCCTGGCCGAGATGCTGGTCTTTCTTTGCGGACCGGGCGGTGATGCGCTCAATGGCGCTGCGATACCGGTGTATGGCGGCAAGGCGCTCTAGTCCGAGCTCCGCCATCCATACTCGTCGACGTCTTCGCCCACGCCGCGGTAGAGGCGCGTCTCGTGCATCTGGCTCCAGCCGGTGTAGGGGCCGCTCTGGCCGTCGGGCCGGCTGAACGTCTCGGCGGCGCCCTGAAGGTCGGCGTCCATGGCGTCAGCATGGTGGACGGCCATGGCCTCTGCAGTCATGGGTACCACGGGCGAGCCATGCTCGAGGGTTCCGTGATGTGCCAGGATGCCGTGGACAAGCTTGAGGCGCACCTGAGTGTCAAACCCCGGCAACTCGGCAATCGCGGCCTCGACCGCCGACGCGCTGATGTATAAATGTCCCCACAGTGCTCCCTCGTCAGTGAGTTCAAAGGTGGTGGGGTCATAGGCCCGGGTCTTGCCGAGGTCATGCAGGACCGCGATGCTCAACGCCAGGTTCCGATCCAGCTCCGGGTGGGCTGCACAGGCCGCCTCAACCAGGGCGACAACGCTCAACGTGTGCTCAAGCAAGCCGCCCCTGCAAGCGTGGTGCATCCGTTTGGCGGCAGGTGCCTCGCGAAAGGCGACCCGGTTGCTCGATCCTGGTCCGAGCAGGGCGAGAAGGAGTCTGTTCAGATCGGGGTGTTGGACAGAGTCAATGACGGCATCGAGTTGTTGTTGCATCTCCCCGATCGGGCGCTGCGCGCTCGGCAGAAACTCGCCCAGGTCCGGTAACTCTGTGACCAGGATGCGATCGAGCCGAATCTGCAGCGCGTCGCGATACTCCTCGATCCTGCCTGTGACTTCGACGCCCTTACCGATGACCAGGTCCTGAACGAGCCGTGTGGGCGCGTCGAACATGATGCCGGGGATGGATCCTGATCGGTCCCCAAGCACGACGCGCAGCATCGACGACCCCGAACGGGTCGCCGTCAATGACTTGTCACGGAGCAAAAAGGCCTGCTTGTTGACGGCCAGGCCGGGCTGTAGCTCCTCGATCGATGTCCTTCTCACAGCAGCTCCTTTACTGTTTGTTGTGTCCCATAATGATCTTTGCATGTGCTAGCCCGTGATGCCGATCATGTGCCACTGGGCGAGGCGAGCGATAAGCATGTCCACCTGCGCTTCGGGGTAACGGGCTGGTCCGAAGGGGTCTCTGGATTCGAGGCCCAGCAGCGCGGAAAAGGTCGTGCCAACCCCGTGCGCGAGCACATCCAGATCGTAGCCCCCCTCGAGTGTGAACACCAGCCGTCCGGGGCAGAGCTCACGACTGAGGCTTTGCAGCGACTCGCTGATAAAGCGGTAAGTGCCGAGGGTGACCTGCAGTGTCGCAAGGGGGTCGCTCCAGTGCGCGTCATAGCCGGCGGAGACCAGGATCAGATTGGGACGAAAGCGCCGAATCGCTGGCTCTACAAGCTCAGAGAACACACGCCGGTAGCCTTCGTCGCCCGTGTCGGAGGGGAGCGGTATGTTCAGGTTATTGTTCGGTCCGCGAACATGCGTTGGCCTGCGCCAGTCACCGGTTCCGGGATAGAGCGGATACTGGTGCAACGACACATAAAAGACGCTCTGGTCGGTGTCGAACACGTCGTCGGTACCGTTGCCATGATGCACGTCAAAATCAACAATGCACACTCTCTCCAGGCCCGCAACCTCTCGCGCCCAGCGGGCCGCGATCGCGACGTTGTTAAAGAGGCAAAAGCCCATGGACTGTCTGGGCGTCGCATGGTGTCCCGGTGGACGCACCAGGGCAAAGCTTGACTCCACGCGCTCCTCCAGACAGGCCTGCACGGCGGCGATCGTCCCGCCGGCGGCATAGAGGGCTGCCTCAAAGGACTGGCGACTGACGAGAGTGTCCAGGTCGATGCGGCCGCCCCCTCTCGCGGACAGGTTCTCTACCAGGGAGATCATTCGCTGCGAGTGGACGCGGGTGATGTCGTCGATGGAGGCGGGAATCGCAGGGATCTCGACTAGAAGGTCGATCAGGCCCGTGTCCTGCAGATGCGACATGATCGCCGCCAGACGTGCGGGACTCTCAGGATGGTTCCCCGTGATGTGCTGCATATAAATAGGATGATAGACGTAACCGACAACCAACTGCGTACTCCCCCGCCCGTTGAGCGCCTCACTCAGTCCCGATTATACCCCACAGCGTCCTTGCGCAAAGCGCGTGGCACGCGAGCGCTTGCGCTAGACTCTGCAGTGCGTACAATCGGCACAGGTTCCGCGAGGAGGAGAGATGGGTCTTTTTCAAACCGGGTCCAAGGGGCAGGCACGGGTACTGACAGACGGGCCCGTAGCGCGCCAGACACTGACGCTGGCGATCCCGTCAGCCGTCGAGCAAGCCATGCTGAACGTTGTGCGGCTTGCGGACATGTATTGGATGGGGCGCGTGGGCGGAATGGCTGTGGCGTCGGTGGCCATGGGTACCACTCTGCGCATGGTTTTGATCTCGCCAATGATGGGCCTCTCGATGGGCGGCATGGCTGTAATCGCGCGCTATATCGGCCAACGCGACCAGCGGATGGCTGATCGTGCGGTGATGCAGGTGATCCTTTTGATCGCGCTGCTCACGATACCGCTCATGATTATCGGCCAGACATTGACGCCGGCGATCCTACGTGTAATGGGTGCTAGCCCTCAGGTTGAGGAGAGCGCCACCGCATTTCTGCGGATCATCTGGTGGGGACTCTTTTTTATGGAGTGTTTGCCCACGATGAGCGGGGTGATAAAGGGGGCAGGCCGGCCAGAGTACACGCTGCGGATCAATCTGGTCAACCTCGTTCTGGTGGCCGTACTGGAGCCGGTGCTGGTTCTGGGGCTGGGCCCTTTCCCCGCCATGGGTATCCGGGGGGCGGCCCTGGCATCTGTGACGGGTGCGGTTGCCGGCGTTCTGGGCATCTTTGGCGTGCTACTAACCGGTGGAGCAGGGCTGCGGCTCCACCTCAGGGATCTCGCGCCCGATTTCGGCATGATGAAGACGGTGCTGAAGATCAGTTTCCCAGCCTCCGTCGAGCGCCTGTCCCCGAACCTGGGGATGGCGACCTTTATGCGCATCGTATCATCCTTCGGCGACCAGGTGCTGACGGCGTACTCGATCTTTCACCAACTGTTCGGTTTCTTCCAGGCGGTCACTATGGGGGTGGGCAACGCTGCGGCCACCATGGTTGGGCAGAATCTGGGCGCTGCCAAGCCTGAGCGTTCCGAGAGAGCAGCACGGGCGGGCGGACTGGGTTCCGCCATTATATCGGCCATATTCTACGGTATGATTGCTGTCTTGCCCCGGCCAATCCTCGGGATGTTTACCGATGATCTTGTGGTCGTGACGGCGGCCGCGTTGGCCATCCGCCTGACCGTGGTGGGATCGGCGATTCGCGGCTGGGGACAGGTCCTGGGCCGGTCGCTGGCCGGAGCCGGCGATGCTGTCTCGCCGATGCTCGCCAGCGTGGGGGCGCTGTGGATCGTCCAGATCCCGGCCTCGTGGCTGTTGAGCGGGTGGCTGGGACCTGCCGGGATCTGGATTGGCATGGTACTGGGTGACGCTGCCCACGCGCTTGCCATGACCTGGCGTTTCGGTCAGGGAAAGTGGAAGACCATTCGCGTCTAGGTCGCGCCCAGCTTGCACGCCTGAACGACACAGACGCCCGATTCTCTCGGGCGTCTGTGATTCAGGGCCAGTGGGACTAGTGCTGCGCAACTCTGGCGCGGACGATTTTGGACGCCTCTACCACGACAAAGACGATTGCTGAGAGACCCAGGCAGATCAAAAGGTGTTCCAGGCTTAAAGAGGCGGTGTTAAAGATATCCTGCAGGAATGGAACATATACCACTGCCATCTGCAGTAGGAACGTGAGCAGCACAGCGCCGATCAGGAGCCGGTTGCTGAAGATACCCAACTGCAGGAGGGTCATTCTGTCCGAGCGGACTGCGAGCGCGTTGCCCATCTGAGAGAGACCCAGCGTCGTAAAGACCATGGTCTGCCACACGCGCGAATCGGCGCCGCCGAGTCCGCCCTTTTCCGCAAGGTACTGCGTGACGACGCACACGGCGCCCAGAAGAAGTCCGATCCACAGGATGTACGTGCCGGTGCCGCGCGCCAAAACGCCCTCGTCGGGAGCGTGAGGCGGCTCCTCCATGATATCTTTACTGGCAGGCTCCACACCCAGCGCCAGCGCCGGCAGGCCGTCCGTCACCAGGTTGATCCAAAGGAGCTGGACTGGCGTCAGGGGCAGCGATAGCCCAAGCAGCGGCGAGACGAGCATCAGCAGGATCTCGCCCACGTTACACGAGACGATATAGCGCACAAACTTGCGGATGTTCTCATAGATCGTGCGGCCCTCTTCGATGGCATGCACGATCGTGGCAAAGTTGTCATCCAGGAGCACCATGTCGGCGGCTTCTTTGCTCACGTCTGTCCCGGTGATACCCATTGCGACGCCGATGTTGGCGCGCTTGAGGGCCGGGGCGTCATTGACGCCATCCCCGGTCATCGCGACAAAGTGCCCCTTGGCCTGGAGCGCCTCTACGATCTTGAACTTGTGCTCCGGGCTCACCCGTGCGTACACAGAGGTGCTCTCTACCACGCCCTCTAGATCCTCGACCGACATCTTTTCCAGGTCTGTTCCGACGAGGACACGCGCATTGTCGACCTTGGAGTCTACGATGCCCAGGTCCCTGGCGATGTGCAGGGCCGTGTAGGGGTGGTCGCCCGTAATCATCACGGGACGAATCCCGGCCGTTCGGCACTGGTCGACCGCCTGCCGGACCTCCTGGCGCGGCGGATCGATCATGCCCGTGAGTCCGACGAATATGAGCTGTTGCTCGATCGTGTCCTCTGTCGCTTTCTGAGGCAACTCATCCATAGGGCGGATGGACAGCCCAAGGACGCGTATTCCATCGAGCGCCATGCGATCGTTTGCGGCCATGATGCGCCGCCGCCAATCCTCTGTCATGGGTTCGATGGCGCCTTCGTTCCACACGCGGTCCGAAACGGAGAGGAGCGCGTCCGCCGCCCCTTTGCAGAACGCCATGTGCGGCGCGTCTGGCATGGTGCGGTATACTTCCTCGAGGGGATCACCCTGGGGGAGGTCCTTGCAGGCATGGATCGTCGTCATCCGCTTGCGCTCGGAAGTAAAAGGCACTTCCTGCACGCGGGGCATCTGCTCATCCAGATGCGCCTTCCACAGACCCATCCGCGCAGCGGCGACAACCAGGGCACCTTCCGTGGGGTCTCCGACTGTGTGGTAGCCCTCGCCATCCTCGTTGCGTTCCAGGACGGCGTCATTGCAGAGCGCAGAGCCAAGCAAGAGCAGGCCGATGTCGCTGTCGACATCCAAGAGAGGCGTGTCTTTGGGGCCCATCAGCGCGCCAGCGTTTTGCAGGTGTGTTGTGAGGTTGAGCTCGGTGCCGGCCACATCCAGGGCCATCACGGTCATGCGGTTCTCGGTGAGCGTGCCCGTCTTGTCCGAGCAGATGGTCGTCACAGAGCCGAGCGTCTCTACCGCCGGAAGACGCCGGATCAGGGCGTTGCGCTTGACCATGCGCTGGGCGCCGAGGGCCAGCGAGATGGTGACGACGGCCGGGAGGCCTTCGGGAACGGCGGCCACCGCCAGGCTGACGGCGGTCATGAACATCAGCTTGATTTCCTGACCGCGGAGCAGGCCCACCGCAAAGACAATGCCCACGATCACAAGCGCGGCAACGGCCAGCACCTTGCTGAGTTGCTCCATGCGCTGCTGAAGTGGCGTGCGCTCCTCGCCGACGTCCTGCAGCAGGTTGGCGATCTTGCCCAGCTCGGTGGCCATGCCGGTCTCTGTCACGACAGCAACAGCCCGGCCGTAGACCGCCGTGGTGCCCATAAACACCATGTTGGTGCGATCGCCCACCGAAGCCGAGTCATTTGCCAGAGCGTCCGTGATCTTTTCCACGGGGACCGACTCACCCGTGAGCGCGGCCTCCTCGACGCGCAAGTTGGCCGACTCGATCAGGCGACCATCCGCCGGGATGCGTACGCCGGCGTCGAGCAGCACCACGTCTCCCGGGACGAGCTCGGTCGCCGGCACCTCGCGGATCTGACCGTCGCGCCGTACGCGGACCACGGATACCGACATCTGTTTGAGTGCGGCCATGGCTCGTTCGGCTTTGAACTCCTGGGTGTAACCCAGAATGGCGTTCAAGATCACGATGATCATGATCATGATGGCGTCGGTGAACTCGCCGCTTTCGTGAGAGGTGAGTGCGAGGACGAAGGAGATTGCTGCGGCCACCAGGAGCACGATGACCATCGTGTCCTTGAATTGGCTGAGGAACACTTGGAGCTTGGTGCGGCCTGGCCGTTCATCGAGTTGGTTCGGTCCCACCTCAGCCAGCCGTCGAGCAGCCTCGCCGTTGCTCAGGCCGTCGTGGCCCGTCTTGAGGTCTGCCAGTGCATCAGTTACGTCCTGTTTGTACCACACCGCCATAGACCTGGTCCTTTCTACTACAAGACCTCTATGTGATCTCCCCGGAGAATGACGATACTGGCCGCGACGATCCTCACCTGAACGTGCTGGCGATAGGGGTAGCGCTCCGCGCCCGCAGGTTGCCGCTGATCCAGGTCAATGACTCGGCGTCGGACGCGACACCCGTCAGCCTCAGGACGCTTTCGTCAAAGGCCTGTGCGGGCCCCGATGTGGCGAACCGCGTATGGCCTGCACTGCGCGGTGCCGCGTCGGTTAGCAGCCCCTCACGCTCCAAAACCCTTCGTGTCTGCAGGGCGATGGCGTCACTCGGCTCTATAATGCGAACCTGGGGCCCGGCAAGGCGTTCGATGAGCGGCCGGACAAAGGGATAGTGACTGCAGCCCAGGACAATGACATCCGCGGCGGCTGCGATGATAGGGGCAAGACAGTGGTTGAGCAGGGAGATGGTTTCCCGGTCAGCGAGCTTTCCCGCCTCAATGAGTTCCACCAGCCCAGGGCAGGGCTGCGAGATTACCTTTGTATCTCCCGCATATCGCCTCAGAACTTCAAGGTAGAGAGCCCCGCGTACGGTGGCCTGGGTCGCAAGCACACCGACGACGCCGGTCCGCGTAATCTCTATGGCCGGCTTGACTGCTGGCACCATGCCAACGATGGGAATGTTGGGCAGATGTTTCCTCAGAACGGGCAGGGAGGTGGCCGAGATCGTGTTGCAGGCCACTACAATGAGTTTGCAGCCTGCGTCCACCATGTGATGGGCGACGCCTAGTGCCAGGCTTTGGATCTCTGCCGTGGCGCGGTCGCCGTAGGGGCAGTGAAAGCTGTCAGCAACGTAATAGAACTGCTCAGCAGGCAGGAGCGCCTTGAGCGCCGCGAGAATGGACAGGCCGCCGACGCCAGAGTCATAGATTCCTATGGGTGCAGCCAGATCTCGAGTGCTCACGCGATGCTATGCCTCCCGACGTTGGGCGGCCGCGCGCACCAGGGCTTGGAACAGCGCCCGATGCAGGCCATCATGGCCACCGTTAAGCATTTCCTCCGGGTGCCACTGGACACCGAGCCGGAACCAACTATCGATCCCGGCGAGCGCCTCTATAATACCATCCTCGGCGGTGGCCGCAACCGCAAACGGAGCCGCAACCTGCGCGACTGCCTGATGATGCGTGCTGTTCACGGGTAGAGAGCG
Source organism: uncultured Anaerolineales bacterium (assembly GCA_964564195.1). GTDB lineage: Bacteria > Chloroflexota > Anaerolineae > UBA1429 > UBA1429 > JAAYED01. The sequence continues at coordinate 19,906 of CAZMAI010000002.1, forward strand.
CGACGCCAGAAAAGTCTCGCGCAACAGCGTGTCCGGCATGCTGGCCGCCGTTTCCGCCAGGATGGCCACCGTATGGGCATGTGTATCGCGCGGCAGGTCCGCTGGCGTTGCATGTGCCAGGGCGTCGGGATACGCCGTGGCGATATCCTGTATCAGCGTTCCCCCTGCAGCGACGTTCATCAGCTGGAGACCGCGACATATTCCCAGTGTGGGCATGTGCAGCATGGCAGCGCCGCGCGCCAGATACAATTCGACGACATCGCGGTCAGGATCGATGCCACGGCTAAGACCCACCGCTGGTGCCCCATAATACGCGGGATCTATGTCACCGCCGCCGCACAGCAGCAGTCCATCGACTTTGTCCAGGTAGTCATCCAGCAGCAAAGTATCCCTGAGCAGGGGGATGGGGACCGCAAGGCCGCCGGCAAGCGAAACCGCGCGAACGTAGGCGGGAGATGTGATCCAGCGGTGCGGTTGCTCTGGGGTCGTGTACATCGGCAGTCCGATGCCCGGTTTTAGCACACGATCACGGTTCATCGAGACCTGCCTCCCGAATGAGGCCCTCCCGGTCCACGATCACCAATTGACCGCGATCCTTGTTGATCAGCCCTTCGTGGGACATGTCGCGCAAGATGCGCCCAACCACATCGCGCACGGTGCCAATGTGTGCAGCGATCATGTCTTGCGTCCAGCGCTGCTGCGGTGGCGTGTTCTCTGCGAAATCGAGCAGAAAGGCGGCCAGACGTTTGCGGACGGGATCGAGGGCCAGTCCTCTGGCGATCTCGCTCAGGTGCCTGTTTTCACTGGCCAGCATCCGGGCGACAGCGACGCCAAGATCGGGATGTTGCGCCAGTAAATCACAGAACACAGCACCCGGAAGGCTGTACAGGTCGACGTCGGAGACACTCAGGATGCTTCCGGGCTGGGGTCCGCCGTCGATGGTTTGAAGCAGGTTCAGAAACCGTCCAGGCCCCGGGTAGCTCAGCACATGTTCCCGTCCCTCGGTGGATATCTGGCTGTGACTCGTCACGCCGCGCGCCACCAGGTAGAGCGAGTCGTAGTGTTGGCCATCCAGCAGGAGGATCTCACCAGCGGAGTGGCCCTCCATCCGAAACGGGGAAGTGAGGGCGCGAAAGGTATCGGGGGACAACTCGCGAAACAAGGGCCAGCGCGAAAGGCGCTCCACAGTCGCGGAGCGCCCTGTCGATCTCGCGTCCAGTCCCTCGTCTCGCTCTCCCGTGGTCACCCTTGTCCTAGTCCAGTGTCATCTCGCCCATGGCACGAAAGTCATGAGGGGCGCTGAACTGAAAACCAGTTCCTGTGGCAACGATGACGGGGTACGTCTCCCCAGGTTGCAGGACCTTGTCATACTGGTCGCCCGAGTCCAGAGGGATCTGTGCCTCCAGCCGTACGACGCCTCCCTGCACCAACACCGCCGAGGCGACGAGGTCATCGCTTCCCCCAATCTGTGTGTCCTCGGGGTGCGTGGCGCCAACCGCGCCCTGGCCATAGGCATCATACAGGGACGGGGCGCCGTTGCGATCCGCCGCGATGATATAGTTGGCGCCCTGCATCCGGTTCTCGGGGTCGAGCCCAATGCCAAGCCACCCAGATGTTTCTGCCTCGGCAGCGAGGTAGAGATACTGGTCGTCATTGCTCCAATATAACGTGACCTTTCCGATCACTGTCTGGTGAGCGTACTCGCCTGGGGCGATAACGCCGTCCGCCGCACGAATGACATCATTACTGGCGCCGTCGGTAGGGTTCGCCGGGTAGGCGTCGGTTCCTCCATCAGCGGGCGCTCCCTCTGCCGGCTCAGGGTACGCATCGACAGTAGTTACGCCTGAGGTGCCATCTGCAGGTGCAGGATAGGCCTCGCCGTCTTGCACTGCGGTAGTGGCAGCCGGGGCGGCCGGTGATTCTACCGTGACCTTTTCCACAGCGCTGGCTGCCGTCGGGGTTCGTGCCAGCGCGTCGTTATCCGGTTCGGCCGTTTCCGGCGCACGGCCACAGGCCACCAGCACGAGGAGGATCAACAAGAGGGGCAACCGTTGTCTCAGCATGGGTAACTCCTTATTTGGGTGTATCAACGCCTATGCACATCTAACTCGCTTGCAGAGTCAGGACTCACTGGTTAACATAGCCGTGAGTGAGTTCTCGCACATTGTATCTGTTAGCCGGTCGGCCTGCAATACATGGCACCGGTGAGCGCTGGAAGGTGTCGCGAGTGCGTACTAGGCACAATCGGGAGGGAGTACGATGGAGCGAATTCGCTACGGAATCGTCGGTACCGGAGGGATGGGGTCGGGCCACGCGCGTACGATGCAGGGTGTGGACGAGTGCCAGCTCGCTGCCGTCTGCGACATTCAGCCGGATGTGGCAGAGGAGGTCGGCGAAGAGTACAGCGTCCCGTACTTTACTGACTATCGCGAGCTTGTCGATCTGGATGCTGTAGATGCCATCATCGTAGCGACGCCGCACTATTTCCATCCCGAGATCGCGATCTATGCCATGGAGCACGGCAAGCCCGTAATCTCGGAAAAGCCCATCGCGGTGACGGTGTCCGGGGCTGATGCAATGGTGGAGGCCGCGCAGAGGACCGGCACGCCTTTTGCTGTGATGCACCAGCGGCGCAGCGAACCAGTGTGGCAGGCAGCCTTTAAGCTTGTGTCCGAGGGCAAGCTGGGTGAGTTGTACCGAACAATGCTGGTGTACGCTGACTTTCGCAGCCAGGCGTATTACAACTCTGCCGGCTGGCGGGCAACGTGGGCCGGCGAGGGTGGCGGCGTGCTGATCAACCAGTCGCCTCACTCGATCGATCTCTTCACCTGGCTTGGCGGGCTGCCCAGCCGGGTCACTGCGGTGACGGCTACGCGCTCCCACGTGATTGAGGTGGAGGATGTGGCGTCGGCCCTGCTAGAGTACCCCAACGGTGCCATGGGCTATATGTACTGCTCCACCACAGAGGCGCCGGGGACTGACATCTTGGAACTCTCGGGCGAAAAGGGCAAGTTGCAGGTGATCGGCAAAGATCTGCGGTTCTGGGAGATACCGGACGGAGTAAAGGGGTTCTCTGATGCATCGACCGAGATGTGGACCAGGCCGCCGGCGATCGAGATCCCTGTGGAGTTGCCCGAGCGAGAGTCGGGCCACATCGCGATCATACGCAACATGGCGCGACATCTGCTCCATGGTGAGCCCCTGATTGCGCCAGGCGTAGAGGGCCGAAATACGGTCGAGATGATCAACGCCACGATCCTGTCTGGCCAGACGGGCAAGCCTGTAACCGTTCCGGTCGATCGGCCGGAATATGACGCATTTCTGGCCAAGTTGCAGGCTACCTCGAACTTTGGCAAGAAGGCGACGGGCCCGGACAAGCGCGTCACGGATAACGTGCACCACTAGGCTAGCGCAGATAAAGAGAGGGCACAGCGCGAGCGCTGTGCCCTCTTACCACGTTTCGGTTAGACCTTCGCCGGCTCACCGTCCAGCGCTCTCTGCCAGACCCTCAGACCATAGCGACTCAGGTAGAGTGGGATGTTCTGGAACAGTGGATTGGTGGCCTCGATGTCCCGGATCATCGCGCGCTTGGCCCCCATGCTGGGGCCACACAGTAATGTCACGGATCCGCCCTCTCCTCCGGCCCCATTCACCTTCCAGCCGAGGGCCCCATGCGAGCGCGCAACATCCATAATCTGCTCCGCCTCCCGACTGACCAGCGAAGGATGCAGGGCCCGTTGCGCTTCGGTGTTACGAATCATGGCCTGGCCAAGGGCAACAAAATCACCGTCGTAGACCGCGTCCCTGGACGCTTTGGCGCAGGCTCTCAAGTGCTCGAGTTCCTCGTACTCGGGGCCGCCCTCGCGGATGTTGCGGATCACCATCTCATGAACGGCAGAGGAACTGTGGGACCGCCCGAGAAAGATGAGGCACAGGCGGCGCTCAAGCTCCCACCAGACCGGGTTGGGGACCAGGATCTGCGAAACCGCCGCATATGGGTACTGGAACATCTCGATATAGTTGATGCCTCCGTAGGCGGCACAGAGTTGGTCCTGAATGCCGCTCTGCTGGTGTAGCATGTCCGTCTCAACCCGGTGGGCAGCGTAGGCGATCTCGAGTGGGGTCATCCTGCCGGGCGACAACTGGTCCAGTGCTCCAATCAGCGCTACGGTGACTGCCGCGGATGTCCCGGTGGAGCAGCCGGCCGGGGCCTCGGAAAAGATCGAGATTCTGACAGCGAGATCCTCGGGCACCCCGACCGAGTCGATCGCTGCCTCAAGCAGCGGGTGATGGATCCACTCGTGCTTTTCCGAGCGAGGGAAGAGCGCGTAACGGTCGCCAAAGTTCTCGGCGTGCAACACAACGCGATCATGGACGGTGTCGCGAGGGCGTGCCTCGATCTGGACCTCGACAAAGGGATACACGCCGATGTTGAAGATGTTGCCGCGCTCGGCAAACCAGGTATCGGTCCACCCGCCATTGTCGCACACGCGGATGGGGGCCACACTATTGATGATGCAGGGCTCTACCATCTCTGCCGCCTTGTCTCTACGCGCTTGATCATCGTCTACTCCTGCCGTATTCTAGGCGCTGGTGGGGTGCGTGTCCAGCATCCTGCCGTCATGGACATTGAGGGAGGTAGGGATGACTACTGGTCGTGCTCTGGTGGAAGAGATCAATGCGACGGTACTGCAACCGGGCTCGCTGGCATTCTGGTGGCTGGGCCAGATGGGATATGCAGTCAAGATTCAGGATACGGTGTTCTACATCGATCCATTCCTGGCTCCGGGACGTTTCCGGAACGTGCCGCCGCTGCTAGACGCCTCGGAAGTGACCAATGCTGACTGGGTGCTTGGCACGCACGATCACGGAGATCACATCGATCCGTGGGCTTTTCCGCGCATTGCGGAGGCGTCACCGCAGGCCCGGTTCTTGTGCTCCCGCGTGGCCCGACCCCATGTCTTGAGCCTCGGGATTGCCGCGGAGCGGGTGATCGGGCTGGACGAAGGGCTCATTGTTCAGGATGATGAGACGACGATCACACCGGTCGCGTCAGCGCACGAGTTTCTGGATTATGATCCGGACCTAGGCTACCCGTACCTCGGTTATGTGATTGAACAGGATGGCGTGGCTCTCTACCACGCGGGCGACACCACGCGCTATGAGGGTCTCGTGCTCAAGCTCAAGAACTGGTCTCTGAGCGTCGCGTTTCTGCCCATCAACGGGCGCGATGCGGAGCGGCTCTCGCGCAACTGCATCGGTAACATGACTTACCAGGAGACAGTCGATTTGGCCGGCGAGTTGGCGCCAGGGCTGACGGTGCCAGGGCACTATGAGATGTTCAGCAACAATGCCGAAGATCCACAGCGCTTTGCTGACTATATGCGCGTCAAGTATCCGCATCTCGCGTACTGGATTGGCGAGCACGGCAAGTGCGTGATTGTGCCCCCGCAAGGGTAGTTGGGCGGACTGCTCAAAGTACGTGTCAAAGGAATCCCGGGCAAGGTGGCGTGTGCCTCGCCCGGGATTGTTGTTACAGTGTGGCGCCGGGCCTGGCTGGACACGGACCAGGCCGGCACGATGCTTTTGGGCCTGGCTGATTCCTCTGTAGAATGCGCACCATTCCACTGCCAGGCAGGTTAGCATGACGATGAACGCGGTGATTGATGCTGTGCCGATCCTCCTTCTGATCGGCGTCGGTTTTCTGGTACGGCAGACAAGGCTGGTGGATGAAAAGGGTGCATTGACGCTGACCCGCCTGGCGTATCATGTCACCATCCCATCGGCGATCGCGGTCTCGATTGCACGGGTTGATCTGGTTCCGGAGCTTTTCCTGTTGCCGCTGATCGCGGCCGTACTGCCCGCTGTCCTGGCGGGAATCATGTACGTGACCACACGGCGGTTGGCCGGCCAACCGCAGCAGCGCGGCGTGTTGCTGGTGGCCATGGTGATTCTGGGCGTGTTCGCGTTTCCCTTTATGGAGCTGTTCTTCGGAGCGGATGGACTGGCGCGGATCGCGCTCTATGATCTGGGCAACGCCTTTTACGCGGGTCTGCTCGCTACCTACTTTGCCAGGCACTTTGGTCACGGATCCAGCCGTATCAGCCTCCGGCGCGTGCTGTCGTCGCCGTTGCTGCTGGCAGCGCTGTGCGGCGTGGCGCTTTCGGCGTTGGACGTTCCGCTCACCGGCGCTCTGGGCTCGCTGCTCGACCGGCTCGCGGGCGCCAACACCCCGTTGGCGATGATGGCGGTGGGGATGTTTCTGCGCCCCAATCGGGCCCAGAGCGGCCTGGTGCTGCAGTATATCGGCATTCGCATGATTCTCGGTGGACTGTTGGGATGGGCGCTTGCCAGGCTGCTGGGACTGGATGGGCTTGATCTGATCGTGGCCAGCGTCGGATCGTCACTGCCTGCGGGGACGACTTCGCTTGTGCTCGCCGGGGCGGAGGGCCTGGACACGAGTCTGGCAGCCGCTCTGGTGTCCTCGTCACTTATTGTCGGTATTGTCCTGGTCAATACGCTGCCGCACCTGCTGGCAGCGCTGTATTTGTAGCCGTCCCCGGCGTGCGGCACGCTGCGCGCGAGCACACCAAAGGGGGCTGTTTCAGGTTCTGTGTTGACGCAACCCCGGGCCTATGCTACTTTTCAGATCGAAACAGCCCGGCGAACTCGAACAAGGAGGCGGAGAATGTGCCCTGTTCTACAGATAGATGCGCTGGAGAAAGACTATGTCGAGCTCCTGGGGGACGCAACACAAGACGTCATAGGGACCCTGAACGCACTGTCAGATAAACATGCCTCCCGGATGGTCTGGGCTAGACAAGGCAGTCTGTGGAGCGATGAGCCTGCGGCGATCGCAGAGATCGAGGACCGGCTGGGTTGGCTCGATCTGCCGGATACCATGCGCGTGGATGTGCCTCGCCTCAAGGCGCTGGCGTTGGAGCTGGCAGAGCGGCAGATGGAACGCGCCGTTCTGCTCGGCATGGGAGGCAGCAGTCTGGCCCCAGAGGTGCTCAGTGAGGTGTTTGGCGTGGCCCCGGGCGGCCTGGAGCTTGTCGTCCTGGATGCGACGGATCCGGCGCAGATCTTGCGAGTCGAACAATCCGGAGACCTCACCCGGACGGTGTTCATTGCGTCGAGCAAGTCGGGCACAACGGCTGAGACGCGGACGTTGTTGGAATACTTTGGTTCACAACTGCAGAGCCTGGTCGGTGAGCGGTGGACAGAGCACATCATCGTGATCACTGATCCTGGCAGCCCACTTCTGGCGCTCGCTGAAGAGGAAGGCTTTGTCGCGCGATACACCGCAGCCCCCGATGTAGGCGGGCGATACTCGGCGCTGACGCTCTTTGGACTCGTGCCCGCCGCCTTACTGGGTGTGGATTGCGATCGGCTGTTGCGCAGCGCGCGCAACATGGCGCGGCAATGCCGCGCTGCGCTCCCGGAGGCCGAGAATCCTGCGTTTCGCCTCGGGGCAGCTCTCGGAGCGCTCGCACGGTCCGGAAGAGACAAGCTCACCTTTATTACCAGCCCTCGTTTGGCTTCCTTTGGATGGTGGATAGAACAGCTCATCGCGGAGAGCACGGGCAAGAATGGCACAGGCATCATTCCCATCGAGGGAGAGCCTCTGCAATCTGCGTCTGCGTATTCGGATGACCGCATCTTTGTCTATGTCAGGCTCAGGGACGACGATAACGAAGAGACGGACGCGCTGGCAGTCGCTCTCGCGGAGCATGGCCAGCCGCTGATCGTCACGCAACTGGACGATGCCTACGACCTGGGTGCGGAATTCTTCCGGTGGGAGATGGCCACGGCGGTGGCGGGGCTTGTCCTCGGCATCAACCCCTTTGATCAGCCCAACGTGGAGGAGGCCAAGGATGGGGCGCGCCAGGCACTGTCGCGCTACGAGGAGACTGGCGCTCTCGACGAACTGGAGCCCATCCTCACTGAGGGCGAGATCGCGGTATACGGAGAACCCACCGATGCGACGAATGCGACCGAGTATGTTGCAGCATTTCTTGGGCAGGCGGAGCCCGGAGACTATGTCGCGGTCATGGCGTACATCGACCGGAACGCTGCGCATGCGGCGTTGTTGCAGCGGATGCGTGCCCTGCTGACGGCACACCTGAATGTGGCCAGCACGACGGGTTTCGGGCCGCGGTTCTTGCACAGCACGGGCCAGTTGCACAAGGGCGGCAAGAACAACGGTCTGTTCATTCAGATTACCCAGGTGGATGGCACGGATGTGGAAATCCCCGGCCGCGGCTACAGCTTTGGGGTACTCAAGAGCGCCCAGGCGGCCGGCGACATGGCGTCGCTCAAGCAGAACGAGCGCCGCGTGATCCGCCTGCGTGTAGCGTCTGACGTCGCCGCAGGGCTTGAGGCTATCGTCGCGTTGTTTGAGCGTGCTCTTGGGTGAGTAGAAGCTGAATCAGGGGGAGGGGCGAATGCGGACCCTTTTCGTTATGCGTCACTGCAAGTCCCGCTGGGACCAGAGCAGTGTGCAGGACATTGATCGCAAACTCAGTGCCCGTGGCAAGCGTGACGCACAGGACATCGGTGGCCAGTTGGCGATGGACGTTCCTACGCCGGACTTGATCATCACGTCTACGGCCCGGCGTGCCCGGGCGACTGCCAAACGGGTGGCCAAGGCCTGGGGCTATAAAGAGAAAACGACACAGGAACCGCGACTCTACGACACGACTCGCCAGGGCTGCGTCGGCGTCCTCAGAGCTCTAGACGACTCTGTCGAGAGCGTGATGATCGTCGGGCATAACCCATGTCTTGAGGAGATCGTCTTTTTCCTTGGAGATCGGGCCGTGCAGATGGCCACTGGCACCGTGGCGCGCATCGATCTCCCGATCGACTCCTGGCAAGAACTGGAGCTGCCGGCCGATGGTTTGATTTCGCGCGTATGGAGCATCGCTTGCGCTCTGACGTGAGCCCCTTGCCCGACGGATCAATCAAGGGTAGCGGGAACTTCCGGGACTGACGTCGGTTTGCGTCTCGTTGGACACGAAGGTAGGGAGATACTGTGATGATGTCTGACAGTGTCACTCGAGGTAGCTACGATTCGCCTGATGGGCAGAGCATACCCGCCTTGTTGCGGGAGCTTGCTATCGCATGGGAGAGAATCAGGGTCCTTGAAGCTGGCGGCGCAGATGGAACGGTCCACGTTGAGCAATCGCGGCAAGGCTCTGACAATCGTCTGCGAACCCTTCTGGGTAACCTTCAGGAACTGATTCTCGTGCTAGATCCTGATCGCTTGATCACGGATGTGGCGGGGAACTGCATGGGCCTCCTTGGCTACGCCCCCAACGAACTACGCGGTCCCGGCGTACAAGTGGATGTTCTCCAGTTCTTTGACGGTGAGCACCGCTTGATGGTGAGCGAGCAGTTTGCGCAGGCACGGCTTCATCCGCAGGGCAGTGTGCGCGAAGTCCGTATCATGGACCGTGCTGGCGAGATCCGCTGGGTGGAGTGCACGTTGGTCCCGCTGTATGATGAGATGGAACAGCATCTCAAGGGCGCACAACTGATCTTGCGCGATGTTAGCGACCGCGTCCGTGCTGAACAGATGGTTCTCGCACTAAACCGGGCAGCTGCAGCCGTGCAAAAGGCCTCGCTCTCCCTTGATGACGTCATAGCGGCGGTGACTGGGCAGTTGCGTGATCTCGGGCTCAATTCTGGCGTCGGACTTTACACATCGGATCACGACGAGATCGACTGGGTCGGATTCTGCGGTGACGCACGCTTTCTTCAGACTGTCGAGCTACTGAGAGGGGAACCTGTCCCTGGTGGACTTCAGAGCATTCAGCCCTTGTGGGATCGTCTAGCGCTAGGCCACCCTGCCATCATTCGTATGGATGGCTCTTCAATTGCGCGGATCGTACGCAATCCGTTGCTAGCGCGGCAGATTGCGCAGTTGTTGGGGCCCATGACTGGCATCGTCGTGCCGCTGCGAGCAGAGGCTCACGACCTAGGTTTTCTTGTTGTCGCCGCATCTTGGCTCGACGAAGACAGCCTGCCGGCTATTCAAGCGTATGCAAATCAAACGGCGATTGCTATTCGCAACAGCCGGCTGATTGGCTTGCTGGCTGAGAGTGAGGCCCAGTACCGTGCGATCTTCGAGGCTGCTAGGGACGGCCTCTTTGTGATGGACATCAACGGACGAGTTGTCGCGGCAAGTCTGACGACCTGCAGGCTGTTCTCGATGTCGGTCGAATCGATGATAGGCAGGAGTGTCGAGACGCTGTTCTCGGCCCCGCTGGACCAGATCTGCTCATGTTGCCAGATAGGCATGCAAGACGACGATGGCGCCACTGTCCTCGCTCAGGCGTTCCTCGATGGAGGCGATTCTTTCCCAGTTGAGTTGCGTGGATCGTGTATGCTCTTTGAAGATGAGACGCTCCTGTTGGTGCTCATCACAGATATCTCCGAGCGCATCCGTGCCCAGGAAGCTCTGATCCAGTCCGAGCGCCTGAGCGCTTTGGGGCAGATGGCCGGAGGTGTAGCACACGACTTTAACAATATCCTGGTCAGTATACTGGGCTTTGCCCAGATGGCTATGGATGACGCCCGAGCAGGCGGCGAGGGGCTTCTCGAGGAGTTGGCACAGATCGAAGCGGGTGCGAGAGAGGCGTCAGAGGTTGTGAGCCGCCTTCAAGCGCTCTACCGTGAGAGCGAGGACGTGAGTGATCTGGTGCCGGTCCAGCTAGATCAGGTGTTGATGGATGCACTGGCATTGCACAGGCCGCGCTGGAAAGACATTCCGCAGTTTCAGGGGATCACCTACGAGATCATTACGAACCTGACAGCGCCACCTCACGTGATGGCCAATCCAGGCGAGTTGCGACGCGTATTCAGCAACTTGTTGATAAACGCGATCGATGCGATGCCGGAGGGCGGTACGTTGACTTTCGAGAGCTGGCAGCAGGGCGCTCAGGTCTGTGTCTCCATCCGTGACACTGGACATGGAATCGCTCCCGAGATTCTGCCACGCGTCACTGAGCCCTTTTTTACGACCAAGAGGAGCAGCGGCCTGGGTCTGACTGTGACCGATACCATTGTTAAGCGTCACGGCGGTAGTATGCATCTGGAGAGTAGACCCGAAGTGGGCACGGTGGTGACTCTACAATTCCCTTGTTGTGAGGCACAGGAGAAGGGTGGCCTTAGGGCGTCGCAGCGTAGTCTTTCAGCATTGGTTGCGGCGCTTCGTGTGCTGGTTGTTGACGATGAGCCTCGGGTTCGAGCGGTGCTTCAACGGATCCTCGAGCGTCAGGGACACCAGGTCAAGACCGCGGCGAGCGGCATGGAAGGCCTCGCTGCGCTGCGGGAGTCAGAGTATGATCTTCTGATCTGTGATCTGGGGATGCCCGGCCTATCAGGGGCTCTCGTGATGCCACAGGCCCATGAGATAGATCCTGACATGCGTATTGTGGTGACCACGGGGTGGGGGGAGACGGTGACTCCCGAAGAGATGCGCGAGATGTGTGCCGTGGCATTGCTTGCAAAGCCTTTTGGCCAGGACGATGTTCGCCGTGTAATCGCCGATGCCCAAGTAAGCAAAGGCCAGCGCTATGGATTCTAGCAGCGCGCACGGCGGCTGGGCGGGTGCCCGTATTCTCATCGTGGAGGACGAGCTGAGCCTGCGTGAGTCGCTCGAGTACAGCCTGCGCCAGGAAGGCTATGAGGTGACTACCGCCGCGGACGGCAACGCAGCTCTCGACGCGGTGTGTGAGTTTGCACCGGATCTGGTGCTTTTGGATGTTATGCTGCCAGGCCTGGACGGGCTGGAAGTATGCCGAAGGCTCCGCAGAGGCAGCGACATGCCAATCCTGATGCTCACGGCGCGAACCGACGAGATCGACAAAGTGGTGGGCCTGGAAGTGGGCGCAGATGACTATGTCACCAAGCCCTTTGGCATGCGCGAACTGCAGGCGCGCATCAGGGCTCTGCTGCGGCGCGCGCGGCACGGCATAGAGTCTGCGGATGGCGTCACGCCAGAAACCCGAACCGAGTCACGCCGTGAGGCGCGCATCGTGAGCGGTAATCTGGCGATAGACACCAGCCGTCATGAAGTCAGTCTGAATGGCATCCCGCTAGACCTCAAGCCGCGAGAGTATGATTTGCTGCTGTTTCTGGTTCAGCATCGCAGGATGGTTGTCTCCCGCGATCTGATACTGGAGCGGGTCTGGGGCTGGAGTTACGGCGGGGGTACGCGAACAGTCGATGTGCATGTCCGCTGGTTACGTGAAAAGATTGAGATTGATCCATCGGATCCGGTGCGCATTCAGACGGTGCGCGGCGTAGGCTATCGATTTGAGGGCTAGACTATGTTGTTCAAGACCATTCGGGGCCGCGTTGCTTTCAGCTACATGCTCCTCATCGCCCTCACTATGGGTGCGTTGGCATGGTATATCCTGGGCTTTGTGCGGAGCACGTACATTGACCAACTGGCGGATCAGCTGGCGGCTGAGGCACGTCTAATCGCAGAGTTCGCGCCGTATCTCTTTGAAGCTCAAGGGGGATCGGATGCAGACGCTCTTGCGGATCGCTATGCTGGCATGCTGAACGCCCGCGTTACGTTGATCGATAGCGCCGGAAAGGTGATTGGAGATTCTGAGGCCGAGGTCAGCGCTATGCTCAACCATCTGCAGAGGCCCGAGATTGTGGATGCGCGGCGTCAGGGTCTCGGCGTTGAGCGGCGATACAGCGATACTGTGCAGTATGACGCTCTCTATGTGGCTGCGCCAGTGCGACTGGAGTCGGGCGAGCCGGCTTATGTACGCCTCGCTGTCCCCTTGCGCGCGATCGATGCGACTGTGGGCATGTTGCGCCGTCGTATTCTGGGTACCACAGGCCTGATGCTTCTGGTGGCGCTGGTGCTGGGCGTGATTTTGGCGGAAAAGACTGCGCGGCCCATCCGGGAACTCACGACCGCGGTTCAGCGTGCAGCCCAGGGCGATCTGTCTGTGCGGCTGGTTCCCAGGTCACAGGATGAGGTAGGTATCCTGACCGGAGACTTTTCCACGATGACTGACAGGCTCAGATCTACCATCGATGAGCTATCGCGGGAGCGGTCTGAGGCCGCTGCCATACTGGCGCACATGGCCGATGGTATTGTGATCACCGATCCATCAGGGCGCATTCAGCTGATCAATGAGGCGGCCTTGCGCATCCTGGGCACGACAAAAGAGGCTGCCCTGGGCCGGTCACTGCCTCAGATCGCTCGCGAGGAAGAGATCATCCTCACGTTGCGGGCTTGTCTCGCAGACCGGCGCGAGCAAAGCGAACTGGTGGAACTCTCTCGTACCGACCAATTCGTGCAGCTCATCGCGACCCCCATCTCTGCCGGTGAGGAAGAGGGGGCACGTTGTCTGATCGTGCTCCAGGACCTCGGCCAGATACGGCGCCTGGAGACCGTGCGGCGTGACTTTGTCAGCAACATCTCGCACGAACTGAGGACGCCGCTGGCATCGTTGCGTGCCATCGTCGACACGCTGCGTGGCGGTGCGATCGACGATCCCCCGGCGGCCGCCCATTTTATCGAGCGGATGGATGTCGAGATAGAAGACCTGACGCTGATGGTCGAGGCGCTGCTCGAGCTCTCGCGCGTCGAGTCGGGCCAGGCCCCCATTCGGCTTGCTCCGATCTCTGTATCTGAAGTTGTGGATCCCGCGATCGAGCGCCTGCGGCCGCAAGCCGCGCGAGGCGAACTCACTCTGGACGCGAATCTGCCTGCCGGGCTTCCGCCGATCCTGGCTGATGCCGAGCAGTTGCACATCGTCATCACCAACCTCATCCAGAATGCGATCCACTTTACGCCAGCCGGCGGGCACATCAGCGTCGAGGCAAAGGAGGTCGGCGATGTGGTAAGTATCTCTGTCCGCGACACTGGCATCGGCATCCCCGCTGACCTGCTTCCGCGTGTGTTCGAGCGTTTCTACAAAGCCGACCGGTCACGCGCCTCTCGCGGCTCTGGTCTCGGGCTCGCCATCGCGCGTCACATCGTGCAGGCTCACGGAGGGGAGATCAGCGCCAGCAGTACAGAGGGTCAGGGCAGCGTGTTTACCTTTACTGTTCTGGCAGCAGAATCCACTGGCTAGGACGTGATTTCGCAAGGTCTCGTTTGGGGCGCTGCCTGCGCTACTCCTGCGCAGCGCCCGATTGCCCCCAATCCTTTACCGGCTGTTAACACGGCCGGAAAGCCCCCTTAACCTGCGCATGCTATCCTCGTTACTGGATAAAAGAAACAGAACGAGGAGGAAAGATGCGTCGTACGATCGTAATGGTGATGGTTCTAGCGGCCGTGTTGCTTGGCCTGGTCGGCTGCGGCTCTACAGGGACGCCGGTAGAGACGGTTGTTGAGGTTGAGAAGCAGGTTACTGTTGTGGTGGAGAAAGTTGTCGAGGTCGAGAAGGCAGCGGCGGCGGCCGGCTCTGTTCAGCTGACGGGGGCGGGTGCGAGTTTTCCTTACCCCCTGTATTCGCGCTGGTTCTACGAGTATGCTTTTGTGAACCCGGTTCCTCGCATTAACTACCAGAGCATTGGCTCCGGTGGCGGCATCCGCCAAATCACGGAAAAGAACGTTGACTTTGCGGGCTCCGACGCGGTGCTGAATGCGGAGCAAAAGGCTGCGGCGCCGGGGTTGATGATGCTCCCCACAGTGGCTGGTGCGGTGGTGCTTGCCTACAACGTCCAGGATGCGGCTGGCGAAGCGATCCCGACGGGCTTGGTTCTGACGGCTGATAGCATCACCGGGATTTTCCTGGGTGAGATCACCCGCTGGAACGACCCGCTGCTGGTGGCTGCTAACCCTGATGTGGATCTTCCTGACACCCAGATTATCGTTGGGCATCGCTCTGATGGCTCGGGCACGACATTCATCTTTACCAGCTATCTGAGCGCAGTAAGCGAGGAATGGCTATCGCGCGTCGGCGCTGGCACTGCTGTCGAGTGGCCCGTGGGCCTGGGCGGCAAGGGCAATGAGGGAGTGGCCGGCATCGTCAAAGAGCAGCCTGGCAGCATCGGTTACGTGGAACTCGCTTACGCGGAGCAGAACAAACTGGGGTATGCCTACGTGGAAAACCAGTCTGGCAACGTGATCGAGCCCGGACTGGACAGCACGACGGCCGCCTCCAACGAGGCCATTGCCGATATGCCTGAGGATCTGGGGCAGGTTCTGGTCAATGCTCCAGGCGCAGACTCTTATCCCATCGCTGGTTACACCTTCCTGCTGGTATATGAGGACACGCCTGATTGCGACAAGGCGCGTGAACTGCAAAAGCTCATCACGTGGGCCATGTCTGATGAGGCCGATGCGTATGCAGAGGAGTTGCTCTATGCGCCCCTCGGCGACGCTGTCAAAGCGTTGGTGATGGAGCGCGTGAATGGTATGACCTGCAACGGCGGCCAGCCCATCGCGCCGTGAGGTCCGCTGTGAGTAGCCTTCCGGGGAGTGCGGCAACGTGCTCCCCGAAAGGCCTGTCTGACCGGCGGTGTGGTGAATGAATGACAAACTGGAGGATCTTGAGCCAGTGAAGATCGCGGAGCAACAGAGATGACGGCGATAGAGCATACCCCACCTGCTCTGGCACGATCCAGAGCCAGAGTGGGCGATTCCGTCTTTCGATGGTGGACATGGCTGATGGCTGCGCTGCTTGCAGTCATCATGTTGCTGTTGGTCTATGAGTTGGTTATCGGGGCAGAGCTTGCCCTGGGTGAGTTCGGTACGGCCTTTCTGTCAGGGTCCCGCTGGGATCCCGTCACCGACCGGTATGGGGCCTGGCCTGCCATCTTTGGAACAGTAGTGTCATCTGTACTCGCCCTGGGTATAGCAGGACCCCTGGGTCTGCTCGCGGCCATCTTTTTGGCAGAGCTCGCGCCGAGATGGCTCGAATCGCCAGTATCGTTCCTGATCGAGCTCCTGGCAGCGGTCCCTAGTGTCGTTTATGGTCTCTGGGGCCTGTACGTGATGGTCCCGGTGATGCGGGATCCGATACAGATCTGGCTGAGCACCCATCTGGGCAGCCTGCCGCTATTTGCGTGCCAGCCGCTCGGCATCGGGATGATGTCCGCTGTAGCGATTCTGTCTATCATGATCCTGCCCTATGGTATTTCCGTGGCCCGCGATGTGCTCCGGGCAGTGCCCAACGAGCAACGTGAGGCGATGCTGGCGCTGGGGGCTACGCGCTGGGAGACCATCTGGCGCGTCGTGGTTCCCTTTGCGCGATCTGGTATCATTGGTGGCCTGTTGCTGGCGCTCGGGAGAGCCGTGGGCGAGACCATGGCCGTGACGATGCTCATCGGCAACCGGGCACAGGTGTCGGGTTGCCTCTTCAGCCCGGCCTACACGCTCTCGAGCCAGATCGCCAACGAATTCACAGAGGCGGTCTCGCCAATGCACATCTCGGCGCTGATGGAGTTGGGGCTCGTACTGTTTGCCATTACTTTGGTGCTGAACGGGGCCGCGCGTCTGCTCGTGTGGCGGATCACCCGTGGCTACCCGGTGGGACGTTAACATGGACAAGTCGATCTGGCGCAAGACAGTAAACCGTTTGATGGTACTCCTCACCGCCTTTGCCGCGGCGCTCGGTGTCGCGGCCCTTTTGGCTGTACTGACCTTTGTGGTCAAGAATGGCGTCGCCGCTCTCAACGTGGATCTGTTCACCAGGCTGCCGACGCCGGTGGGTGTGCCTGGCGGCGGCGTAGCGAACGCCATCGTAGGATCGCTCATCGTGATCGGATTGGCCTCGCTCTTTGCCGTGCCCGTGGGGCTGGGCGCCGGCATGTATCTCAGCGAGTTCGGTAACAACCGGTTCGCGGATATAGTGCGCTATCTCGCCGATGTCCTGTCGGGAGTGCCATCTATCGTCATCGGGATTTTCGCGTACAACCTTATCGTGGCACAGCAGGGGCACTTTTCCGCGCTTTCGGGTGGGATCGCCCTGGGAGTCATGATGCTGCCTTCTATCGTGCGCACGACCGAAGAGATGATGCGAATGGTGCCGGCCACGCAGCGCGAAGCGTCGCTGGCACTCGGATTGCCGCGGTGGCGCACGATCCTCAGCGTGGTGCTGCCTTCGGCCAGATCGGGTGTCACGACCGGCATTCTGCTGGCCGTTGCGCGGGTGGCGGGAGAGACGGCACCGCTGCTCTTTACGGCGTTCGGCAATCCCTTCTGGAGCGTGAACATCAATCAACCGATCGCCACGCTGCCGCACACACTCTTTACCTACGCAATCTCACCCTATACGGACTGGCAGTCCAAGGCCTGGGGCACCGCGATCATCTTGACCAGCATGATGCTGTTGGCCAGCGTGCTCGCACGAAGGGGCCGCCGGCACGCTGCTGCTTAGACAAAGGAGACTCTGCATATGACCAGCTGGGAAACGCAATTGTTGGCGGGCTCAGTATCGGCGCCCGCCCGTTCGTCGTCACGTCATGCCTCTCGATCGAAGCCCACCGAACAGCAGGAGCATGTCCTTGCTGCCGAGACTGCAGCCGAGGACGCGGCCGCTGTCGCCGCTGGCGACTATGCGATGCGCGTAGAGCAACTTGGTGCAGGCTTTGGTGGGTTCACCGCCGTAGATGGTATCACGCTGGACATAATGCCGCGTACGATCACCGCGATCATCGGGCCCTCGGGATCGGGCAAGTCCACTTTCTTGCGGTGCCTGAACCGGATGCATGAAGAGGTGCGCGGTTCCTGGGCAAGAGGCACCGTGCTGCTGGGCGGACAGAACATCTATGCTCCCGGGGTTGACCCCGTGCAGGTGCGCCGCCATGTGGGTATGGTCTTTCAGAAACCGAACCCTTTCCCGACCATGTCCATCTATGAGAATGTGGCAGCCGGGCTCCGTTTGAACCAGTGGGGCAGGGTACCGGATCTCGATGCCAAGGTGCAGCATGCGCTAGAGTTGGCCGCACTCTGGGATGAGGTCAAGGACAAGCTGTTCCAGTCCGGCGCGGCCCTCTCGGGGGGACAGCAACAGCGCCTCTGTATCGCGCGGGCACTGGCCGTGGAGCCGGAGATACTGCTCATGGACGAGCCGGCATCTGCTCTCGACCCCGTGGCGACGCTGCGGATCGAGGAGCTCATGAGAGAGCTTGTCAGGAACTATACGATTGTGATTGTGACGCATAACATGCAACAGGCCGCTCGGGTATCGGACCGCACGGCCTTTCTGATGATGGGCGATGATCGGGCCGGGCGGTTGATTGAACAGGGTCCCACCGATGAGTTGTTTACGAACCCCAGGGACAAGCGTACAGAGGACTATATCACGGGGAGGTTCGGATGAGTGCACGTCGCGTGCTCATTCTGTGCACCGGAAACTCGGCGCGCAGCCAGATGGGCGAGGGATTGATCAATCACGACCTGGCAGGACAGTGGGTGGCCTCTTCGGCGGGAACCGAGCCGGCGGCGGCCGTACATGTGTTGGCGATTACAGCTATGGCCGAGCTCGGTATCGATATTTCGCATCAGCAGCCCAAGCACGTCCGTACGCTGGCCAGCGAGAGGTTTGACAGTGTCATTACCGTGTGCGACAATGCCCGCAAGACCTGCCCGGTATGGCTGGGCCCGGCTACACACATCGAGCACATAGGGGTGCCCGATCCTGCGCGTGCGATCGGAACTGAAGCGGAACGGCTACAGGTCTTTCGCAACATTCGCGATGAGCTCAGGAGTCGTCTGGAGGGGTATCTGGCAACACTGGCATGAGTATCACCGTTCCGACCAGACATAATACAACGCTGCGAGAGGTGCTGGCCGCAGTCAACGCCGACGCCGAGCTCGCGCAGCTGTACGCCTGCGCCAACATGAATGCCGTCGATCGATCTCAGATGAGCGATCACGGAGAGGTGCACATCCGCATTGTCGCCAATGCGGCGCTCCGGTTGCTGCGCCTGCTCGTGGAGGCAGATATCACCCCCAATATCGTCACAGACTATGGTCTCACCGTGGACGATGCTGAGGTCATTGTCGTGCTCGCTTCGTGTCTGCATGATGTGGGCATCGCGATCCACCGGGAGAATCACGAGCATCACAGCCTGGTCATTGCCTATCCCAAGGCGCGCCAGTTGCTGACGGGAGTGTATCCGGAGCCGCAACTCACGACGATGGTGAGTGAGGTGCTTCACGCGATCATCGCGCACAACTGGGCCGAGAAATGCCTGACGCTGGAAGCGGGCGTGGTCAAGGTGGCCGATGCGCTAGACATGAAGCAGGGGCGGTCACGGATCCCCTTTGAGGCCGGCTCGGTCAATATTCATTCGGTCTCGGCCATGGAGATACAGGAAGTGCACATCGAGCGCGGTCAGGAGCGGCCCATTCGCATCGCGATTGATCTGACCAGCAGCGCAGGCATCTTTCAGGTGGATGAGCTGCTGCAGCGCAAGTTGAGGAACAGCACGCTGGCCCCTCATGTGGAGGTGGTTGCGCGCATGGAGGGCCGCCCGGACGGCCTTTTCAAAGTGTACAAGTTCTGAGAGGACGGCACGACATGACGCGAACGACCCTCGACCGGGAATTGCAGCGCCTGCAGGACGAGATGGTCCTCATGGGGAGTGTCGTCTCCAAGGCCATCGGTGAGGCCGTGGATGCCCTCAGGCGGCAGGATCTGGATGCCGCTGCCCGGCTTACCGATGCGGACGATGCCATCGATCGCCAGCGATATGCTATCGAGTCCGATGTGCTTGTGCTCATCGCGCGGCAGCAGCCTATGGCAACGGATCTCCGGACGCTGGCAGCCATTCTCGAGATTGCGAGCGAACTGGAGCGCATCGGCGACTATGCCAAGGGGATTGCCAAGGTCACGCGACTGGTGGGGACCGATGAGCCGCTTCCGCCGGTTCCACAGCTGCCTGTCATGGCAGCACGGGCGCAGGACATGCTCAACCGGGCGCTGGAGGCCTTTTTGCGGCAGGACATTGAGACAGCCCGGGCTATCCCGCACGAGGATGATCAGGTCGACGCGTTGTATAACGAGGTGAACGCAGCGATGATCGAGATGATCATTGCGGATCCCACCCGCATGGAGCAGGCTAACTATGTCACCTGGGCGGCCCACAACCTGGAGCGCTCGGCCGACCGTGTGACCAATATCTGCGAGCGGGCGGTGTTTACGGTGACGGGCGACATGCAGGAGCTCGATCTCGACAAGTAGAGTACCGAAAATAGACAAACGGCCGCAGATCTTTAGGGGATCTGCGGCCGCTTTGCTTTTCGCTGTCAGGATAGGTGCACCGCGAGCAGCGGCGCCACCCGCTCATGGTTGAGCGTGACGCCCAGCCCGGGCTTTTCGGTCGGCACAAAGTAGCTGTCCTTTGTCTGGGGTTCCATCGCCTCTTCGACCAGTTCATAGATCCCAACTGGCTGGTATGGGAACCATTCCTGGATGATAAAGTTCGTGATGCAGGTATCCAGTTGCACGGCCATCGCCGTGGAGATCGGGCCCGCGCAGTTGTGGGGCTGCATGTGCATGTCATAGGTCTCGGCATAGGCAGCGATCTTTTTGATCTCTGTCAGGCCGCCAGCCAAACCCATGTCGGGCTGCAGGATGTCCAGAACCTGCTTTTCAATGTACTGGCGAAAGCCGTAGCGGGTGTAGAGCCGCTCGCCGGCGGCGATGGGGATCCGGACGTTCTGCGACACCTTGAGCATGGCGTCGACGTTCATGGCATCGACGGGCTCTTCAAAGAAAAAGGGACGGAGCTCCTCCAGCCGTCGCCCGATCTCGATTGCCGAGGTCGTGCCCAGGTTGCCGTGCACCTCCACGAGGATATCCACGTCGGGGCCCACGGCCTCGCGAACGGCGGCCACCCGGGCGTAGGCCAGGTCGACCATATGCTTTGGGAGGACGCGCCCCGGCATGCGCGAACTGCTGCCATCCAGGCACATAAAGGGATCGAACTTGAGCGCGTCGAACCCATCAGCGACCACGCGCTGCGCACCCTCAGCATATTCCTCCGGAGAATCGTACGCATGCCGGTTCTGGGGATCCATATTGATGTACCAGCCGTTAGCATAGACACGCAGCTTGTCATTCACCTTGCCGCCCAGGAGTTCATAGGCAGGCACGCCAAAGAACTTGCCCTTGATGTCCCAGAGGGCCGCGTCGATCCCGCTCATGGCGCCGTAGATGACCGGGCCGCCGCCCTGACCCCAAAAGGTGCCGCGGAACAGCCGATTCCACATGTCCTCGATGCGCATGGGATCGGCACCCAGCAAAAAGCGCTCGCCCAGTTGCTTGAGCATGCCGATCGCCGCAATCGAGCCGGCGCCATAGGCGAGCGATACCTCGCCGATCCCCTCGATGCCTTCATCGGTCATCAGGCGCACGATGATCGGGTTCCAGCCGAAATCGAACGGGCAGTCGTAGACGTCTACCGATGTGATCCTCATCGCTGAGCTCCTTCTTTCTAGCTGATTCGAATGCGTGTGTAACGATCTGCTGCGGCGCGGTTGAGCAATACCCCCAGACCGGGGGCCCGCGTGGGCGTATAGTATCCGTCGACAGCCTGGGTATCCAGTGCCTGATCGACGAGGTCGTAGAATCGCCGGTCGCGGTAGGGGAACCACTCCTGGATGACGAAATTGGTGATACAGGTGTCCAGCTGTACGGCCATGGCCGTGGAGACGGGGCCAGCGCAGTTGTGGGGCTGCACGTGCATATCATAGGTCTCGGCGTAGGCGGCGATCTTTTTCACCTCGGTGAGCCCGCCCGCCAGGCCCATGTCGGGCTGCAGGACATCGAGTACCTGCTTTTCGATATACTCACGAAAGCCGTAGCGGGTGTAGAGCCGCTCGCCGGCGGCAATGGGCACCCGGACGTTCTGCGAGACCTTGAGCATGGCGTCGACGTTCATCGCGTCCACGGGCTCCTCATAGAAAAACGGCCGGAGCTCTTCGATCCGCTGGCCAAAGGCGATTGCCGACGTGGTGCCCAGGTTTCCATGAACCTCGACCAGAATGTCGACATCCGGGCCCACCGCATCCCGCACCGCGGCCACACGGGCGTAGGCCAGATCTGCCTGCGCCTTGGGGAGATGGCGGGCGGGGGAGATACGCTGGCCGTCCGGCTGCACGACAAAGGGATCGAACTTGAGCGCGCTAAAGCCGTCCGCGACCACCTCCAGCGCGCGCTCGGCGTACTCTTCCGGGGCCACCAGGGACACGCGACCCGCCTCCGTCTCACGCGAGTACCAACCGTTTGCATAGACGCGTAGCCGTTCGTTGACCTGGCCGCCCAGCAGTTCGTAGGCGGGCACGCCGTAGGCCTTGCCCTTGATGTCCCACAGCGCGGCATCGATGGCGCTCATGGCGCCATAGATCACGGGGCCGCCACCCTGGCCCCAGAAGGTGCCGCGGAAGAGGCGGTTCCACATGTCCTCGATGCGCATGGGATTGGCGCCAAGCAGATAACGCTCGGCGAGCTGCCGCAGCATGCCCACTGCGGCAGTGGCCCCGGCGCCGTAGGCCAGGGACACCTCCCCCAGGCCTTCCAGTCCCTCGTCCGTCTCCAGCAACAGGAACACCAGGTTGTAGGCGTTGGTGTAGGGATACATTTTGCAGTCGTAGACGTTGGCGGCCGTGATCTTCATGCCTTTGTCCTCCTCGTGTCAGCGTGCACTAGTCTGCTGTGATGCGCAGGCAGGGGTAACGTGTGACAGCATCCTCGTTGAGTGTGACCCCCAGCCCGGGCCGGTCGGGAACCTCGACGTAGCCGTTGACCGCCTTGTCATCCAGCGGCTCGTTGACCAGGTCGAGTACCGCGTCGCCAGCGTAGGGCCGCCATTCCTGGATGACAAAGTTGGGCAGACACGCGTCGAGTTGAATACATGCCGCTGTGTGGATGGGTCCCGCGCAGAGATGGGGCTGTACGTGAATGCCGTAGGTATCGGCATAGTCGGCGATCTTTTTTGTCTCGGTAAGACCGCCAGCCAGGCTGATGTCTGGCTGGATGATGTCCACGACCTGTTTCTCGATGTACTGGCGAAAGCCAAAGCGCGTGTAAAGGCGCTCGCCTGCCGCAATGGGGAGCGGGAGGCTCCGTGAGACCTTGTGCATGGCGTCGACGTTCAGGGCGTGCACAGGTTCCTCGTAAAAGAACGGACGGTAGGGCACCAGGC
>CAZMAI010000003.1:0-29773 GCA_964564195.1 uncultured Anaerolineales bacterium
AGGGCAGCAGTACCGAGTCAAAATCGAACCGCTCCAGGCTGCGCTTGTGCATCACCGGCGCCATCACGCCGTGGCCAGTGACGCCGATAAAGCGCACCAGCCCCTCCTCGCGGGCCTGAACGGCCGCCTTGAGCGCCCCGTCCTCACTTAAGGCCTGCTCCCACTCGGCCTCATCCACCAGGTTGTGCAACTGTAGCAGATCGACCCGATCCACCTGAAGGCGCTCCAGCGAGCGGCGGATCTGGTCGTGAGCGGCCATATAGGAACGCTCTCCGGTCTTGGTCGCCAGGAAAAAGTGGCTGCGCATCCGGGCCATCCAGGGACCCAGACGCAGCTCGGATTCGCCATAGCTGGCAGCGGTGTCGATATGGTTAATGCCGTGCCTGAGCAACAACTCCATCGTCTGATCGGTCTCAGCCTGCGTCACCCGGCCCAGCGCAGCGGCGCCGAACAGAGTTCGCCGGCTCTCGTGACCGGTCCGTCCAAAGAGCTTGGTTGGAATGGGGGACATGCGCCTTACCTCCTATGAAAAGCATCTGTATGCACAGACTATCGATAGACGACACCTTACATACTGATCATAACCCACCGCGGCACCGCTCGTCAAGGGCCGGAAATGCCTCTATAGCATGGGGAATTCTGGATTTTCCTTGACGTGCGCAGAAAGATCGCACATAATGCACTTGTATTAGCATCCAAAGTACAGGTAACGAACATCACGAACCGGGTGCATGGCTTCTTCTGAACAACAGAGAGGCACCCTCCGCGACAGGCTGGCAAAAGAGAGCCACCGTCATCACAAGCTAGCACAAGACACGCGGCCCTTCGTCTTTGATCCCACAGATAGGGGGGCCATCGAACCGGCCATATGCGGCGCATCCAAGGCCGCGTCCCATATGTGCGCCCTTTGAAGCAAGCAGAGGTGGGTCCCGCCTCGCGATGTCCTGAGGCCTGAAAGGAGGGGTCCGAATACGTAGCATCTATACAGGAGACCACTTAACAGCGTATCGGCCGTTTCTGTCAAGAGAGGACAAGAGAGCATGTCAGAGAAAAAGCTGTTTACCCGCCGTACGATTCTCAAAGGTGCCGCTGGAAGCATGGTGCTCCTGGCGGCGGCATGCACGCCGCAGACCATCGAGGTCGAAAAGATCGTGACCCAGGTGGTCAAGGAGACCGTAGAGGTCGAGAAGGTCGTTGAGAAAGAGGTCGAAAAAGAGGTCGAAAAAGTCGTCACCCAGGTGGTCGAGGTCGAAAAGATCGTCGAGGTCGAAAAGGCCGCCGAGGTCCGCGGCACCTTCTGGGTGCTCCAGAAGAAGGACTTTTTCCCGGCCATGAACGACTGGTTCCGGGCGGCCATGGTTGAATACTGCAAGGAGAAGGATTGGCCGCTGGACATCAGCTACATGTCAGGTTACACGGGAGGCACGCCCGAGATCGAAAAGCTGATCGCCTCGGTGGCGGCGGGCACGCCGGCTGACCTGATTATGCACGACCTGGGCATCGTGCAACTGCGCCAGGCCTATGCCCTGGATGCGGTCACCGACGTAGTTGAGGACATCGAAGGTACCTGGGGTGCGGCCAGCGCCCGCCAGAAGAATGACCTTTACACGGACGGGCAGTGGTGGGCCGTGCCCTACTTTACTCGTTCGGACGGCGCCTGGTTCCAGCGCTCCAAGATCGAGGCCGCCGGCATCGATATCCACAAGATCCGCCAGTTCGTGGATCTGTGGGAGGCCCTGCTGGACGTCACCGATCCAGACAACGAGCTGTACGGCTGGGGCGTCACGATCAACGCCTCCAATGACGGCAACTGGTTCCGCCGGCGCATGATGCACGGCTATGGTGCCTACCGCCAGGACGAGACCGGCCAGTACGTGACCTTTGATACGCCCGAGATGGTCGAGTCCATGACCATCATGACCGACCTGTACATGAACGAGAAGTGGGAGTCGCTGCTCCCGCCGGGCGTTCTCGCCTGGACAGACATGTCCAACAACGAGGCCTACCTGGCTGGCAAGTTGCTCTACACCTTTAATGGAGGCACGGTGCTCGGCAAGGGAATCCTGGATGGCAACCCCATCGCGGATGACACCGGCTTCCATGCGCCTCCAGGTGGACCGGTCAACCAGGAGTTCAACAGCCTGAGCGCAAACAACTGGATGATCCTGCGTGGCGCCCGCAACCCGGAAGCGGCCAAGGAGACCATCAAGCACTTTATGCTCTCGCTGGAGAACCAGGACGCCATCTTCTCCAACGCGCCAGCCTTTGCACTACCGGCCTATGCGGACCTGTGGGCAGCGTCCAAGTACATCCCGACCAACCCCACAGCCGCGGAGCTAGAGCCCGTCGCCCGTGACGAGTTCGGCTATATCCCCGGCCAGTATCCTGGCCCGCCTCAGAACCCTGCCCTGGCATCCGCCGACTCTGCCATGATCGAGAATGACATGGTAGCGGCGATCCTGAACGGCACACCGGTGGCTGAGGCCGTCAAGACCTGCCACGAGCGCTATGTGGCGATCTTTAAGGAATTCGGTCTGCCCGGCGAAAAGGCCTGATCGTAACCCAGGCGCATGGGGTCTGTCCTGTACAGGCCCCATGCGCTGCACTGCAGGTGCGACATGCCTCCGTAGACGGAACCCGTCAGTAAGCGATTAGCTGTCAGAGGGTCGCCTTCTACGGTAGAGCTATTCATTGTTCTCATCGAGGAGACACGCATCATGACGGAAACAGAGGCCAGGTACGCCGAGCCGACATCCGCCCCACCACTGACGTTCTATCGACGGCTGCAGGACTTTTTCGGACGAGATTTCCGCGAAGCATGGTCGTTCTTTCTACCCACCTTGATCCTGATGGGCGGACTGATCGCCTTTCCATTCATACGTGCCGTCTATATCAGCTTTACCAACACGATCAGCCAGGAGATCGGCCCCTTTGTAGGACTCACGAACTATACCAACCTCTGGAAGGATACCTTCTTTCGTAATTCTGTGGGCGTCACTGCCCGGTACACGCTCAGTGCCGTTTTCCTCAAAGCGTGTGTTGGCACGCTGGCGGCCATTCTGCTCAACCGCTTGTCGGGCAAGTGGTCGATTCTCACGGGCCTGGTGCTCTTGCCCTGGATCATGCCTGAGGTCGTGCGCGCTATCACCTGGCGCGGACTGCTGGATCCGCTCTATGGCGGACTGAACCGGGGACTTGTGACGATTGGCCTGTTGAGTAAACCTGCCTCTTTCTTGACAGGGGTCGACACCGCCCTGAACACGTTGATCATGATCAACCTCTGGGAGGGCATTCCCTTCTTCACCATCAACCTGCTGGCCGGGCTCAAGGCCATCGACCAGGAACTGTACGAGGCAGCCGCCATCGACGGGGCCAGCAAGTGGCGCCAGTTCCTGCATATCACGCTACCAGGACTGCGATACGTTCTCATCGTGGTGACCCTGCTCTCCACCATTTGGACGTTTAATGGCTTTACCTTGATCTTCTTGCTGACCGGTGGCGGGCCGATGAATGCCACCAAGGTCTACTCTATCCTGTCCTACCAGATCGCCATCACGGGCATGCGCTATGGCGTGGGCATCGCGGTGGCCATGACGATGGCCCCTGTCCTGGGGATCTTTATCGTCATACTGGGCCGGTATATGATGCAGGGGCGCAGGCTCTACGCTGAGACAAAAGTCAGAGAGCCAGGCGTTCTCTCCCGGATCGGCGCCATTTTAGTCTGGCCCCTCAAGATGATCGCACAGGGGCTGATGGCGATTTTCTGGCTGATCAACAACGCCATCGAGTGGGTGTTCGAAGGCATCGGAAAGTGGCTGGCCGAGGCGCGCGCGCAGCGCGCTGTGGCGCAGGGCAAGACCATTACGCGACGCCGGTCCAAGGCCTCTGGAACGATGGCGGCTATCGCCCTGGTGATCCTGCTGATCTTTGAGTTGATGCCCTTTTACTGGGTGATCGTGACAGCGTTCAAATCCGAGTTGCAGATCACCATGTTCAAGGGGTTGTTGTGGCCAGAACCGTGGACCATCGTCCAATTTGAAAAGTTGCTCGGCCCGACACGTAACTTTCTCGTGTGGTTGCGCAACACGGTGACCATCTCGATCGCCTCCCCGCTCATCTCGACGACGGTGGCCTCGCTGGGAGCCTACTCGCTGGCACGCTTGCGCTGGAAAGGCTCCAACACCTTTTCTTATCTCATTCTGGTCGCCTATCTGATGCCCGGCATCATGATGCTGATCCCGATCTACCAGCTCTTTTCCCGGCTGGGGCTCACCAACAACATCCTGGGGCTGATCATCAGCTACCCAACCTTTGGCCTGCCTTTTGCCACCTGGCTGATGATGGGCTACTACAGCTCGATCCCGGAGGAACTGGAGGCGGCCGCTTTGATTGACGGGTGCACGCGCTTCCAGGCCTTTTTCCGGGTGGTGCTGCCCCTCATCAAGCCGGCTCTGCTGGCTACGATGCTCTATGGCGTTACGCAGGCCTGGAGCGAGTTCCTGTTTGCCTATGTGATGATCCACAGTGAGAGCAAGATGACCATCCCTGTCGGGTTGGCCCAGATGATCATCGGGGACGTGCTCCCCTGGGGCGAGTTGTGCGCCGCGGCGCTGATCATGGCTGTGCCGGTGCTGGCACTCTACACCATCGGCCAGCGCTTTATGGTCGCAGGGCTCACGGCGGGCGCCATCAAAGGCGGCGGCTGAGTTCGTACTGCGCTCCTTCCCTACAGATAGCAGACCGGGCCGGTCCCCTGAAGGGCCGGCCCCGCTCCTTGATCCGGACGGATCAGCTCAGTGTGCCGTCAAGCAGTCCTGCCACGGTACTCGGTGGTACGGGCAACTCGCGGCCAGGTTCTGCGAGCCAACGCAGGAAGTCATCCTCGATGTACTGGTCCCACTTGCGATCGATCTCTCCAGGCGTGTACCGCTTTTCCTGTAGGCACATCTTGCCAAAGATGTCTCTCAGCTGTGTCACCTCCGAGGTCACCACCATCTGCTCGGCCAGCTGCGGCGGGACAAATACCACCCCGTCCTCTCGTCCCAGCACCACATCACCGGGCATGACGGTGACGCCGCCGATGCGCACCGGGCAATTGATGCCCGCGAGGACGACGGTGGGCGTCGCCACCGAGGGATGGTAGCCCCTGAAGAACCCCACAAAACCCTCGATCTCTTTGACGCCATCGATATCGCGGATAGAGCCGTCGTGCACCACGCCATTGCCTGACTTGGTATAGATCGATGTCGCCAGGTTGTCGCCCATGGCGGCGCCATCGGCTACCTTGCCCATGATATCGGCCACATAGACGTCGCCAGGCACCAGCGGATCGATCGGCCAGGACACCTGATCGCCCACGCAGCCCTGGGCGTGCGCCCGCTCAAAGATCAGCCGGCGCAGATCTTCGCGGCGGGGCATGTAGGATGCCGTCAGGGCACGGCCAACCAGGGTCTTGCCCGGCTGCGTACTCACCCAGTTGCCCTCGTACTGCCAGTGATAGCCCTCGGCGCGCAGCACCTGCCAGGCCTGGGTGATGGTGACGCTGTACATACGCTCGAGAATGCCGTCCGGCACGC
Organism: uncultured Anaerolineales bacterium; assembly: GCA_964564195.1. GTDB lineage: Bacteria > Chloroflexota > Anaerolineae > UBA1429 > UBA1429 > JAAYED01. The sequence goes on from CAZMAI010000003.1 coordinate 5,577, forward strand.
GCGGGCGTCCATCCGCAAAACGCTCGCCGGTCCACTCGGGCGTAAAGGCGATGATCTCCTCGGGTGTCAGATTCAGGGGCGCGAACTTTTCCACGGGAACCTCCTCATATTCACGTCAGGCTGGCGACTCGATCAGGGTTCGAGACCGGCGGCGGCCCGCATGGCCGCCAATCCATCCAGAATCTGCACCGTATAGCCGGTGCCAAAGCGGCGGGCCCCAGCCTCATACAGTGGCAGCAGAACGTCGATGTCCGTGATATAGCCCGAGGCCTTGACGACGACCTCCGGGCTCAGGGTCTCGCGCATCAGCCGGATGTCGTCGACGGTGGCCCCGCCGGGCTGAGTCTGGGTGGACGTCTTGACAAACTGCGCCCCCTCCTGCTCCGCGATCTTGCAGCCGAGCACTTTTTCGTCGTCGGTGAGCAGACAGGTCTCCAGAATCACCTTGACCGGGGCACCGTAATCTCCGGCCACCGCGATCACGCCACGGATGTCCTCCGCCACCAGCCGGTGATCTCCCGACTTGAGCGCCGTGATGTTGATCACCATATCCAACTCGACAGCGCCGCTCTCCAGCGCCCAGCGCGCCTCCGCCTGCTTGATGGCCGGCGCGTTGAGCCCCTGCGGAAAGCCTACCGGGCAGATCAGCCGGATCGGGCTGTCGCCCAACAGGGCGCGGGCGAGCGGGATCTGGTACGCCTTGGGCACGATCTGGGCCACACCGCGCTCGCGGCACATGGCGATGCCTTGCACCAACGCATCCTCGGTCACCGCCGGATGCAGGATCGAGTGATCGATCATCCGGGCGACCTCTGCACAGGTTAGCATGACTCTGCTCCTCTCTTCCCGAGTATGCCCCCCGGGCACACCGGCGCCATGGCGCTGATGTACATCGCGCTACTCGCAGCGCACGATCACCGTGGCTGGCGCCAGATTGTCGGCTGACACGTGGATCGTAATGTCACCGGCCTCGCGACTGGATTGTACGATACCGAGGCACAGCCCGCACCAGGCCTTGCGACTGTCTCCCTTGAGTGAGTCGTGATCCACCGGATCGCCATTGTCGACACCGATCAGCCGGCCAGCGCCCTCCACGGAGAACCAGGCCCGGGCATCTGCCGTCGGGACCAGCCGGCCGGCGGCATCCACAACCTCGACCGTCAGGTGTGCCACATCTTGCCCATCCGCGGCGATCTGGTCGCGGTCGGCGGTGACACGGAGCGCCGCGGGAGCGCCGGTGGTCTCGACGCGAGCGCGACAGATCTCCTCGCCGTCGCGGCGCCCCACGGCCTCCAGCACGCCCGCCTCATAGGGGACATCCCAGGCAAGGTGCAGGTCCGCCGTGGTGGGGTGCAAGGCGCGCCAGTTGGGCGACCAGCCCACGCCGGACATGCCGGGCCGCGGGAACTGGTAGCACTTGTGCCCCAGCGAGCGTCCGTTCAGGAACAGCTCCACCGTTTCGCAGTTGGTGTAGCAGATCACCGGGATCACCTGGCCCTCATGGCCGGGCCAGTTCCAGTGGGGCGCCAGGTGGATCATCGGCTCCCGGGTCCACTGGCTCTGGTAAAAGTAGTAGCCGTCCTTGGGGAAACCGCAGGTATCGATCACGCCGCTGACCGAGTTCTTGAGCGGCCAGCGCGTCTCCCCCAGATAGTCGATGCCTGTCCACATATAGTCCCCCGCGACATAGTCGTTCATCGCGGTGAACTTCCAGAGCTGCTCGACGTTGATCATGCGCGCGTTGTAGGGCCCGAACCAGCCGGCCGATTCCAGGCGATAGTCCCCGCGGATACCCCCCAGCGACGAGTTCTCGCTGCCGATCATTTTGCGCTGCGGGAACAGGTGCCGGTCGAGGCTGTACATCAGCTCACGGTGCTCGTTCCAGCGGTCCACATAGTTGTAGCCCACCACATCCAGCAACTCGAGAAACGCGAGCGTTGTGGGCGTCGGCGCCGAAATGTTGTCGCAGGCCGACGTCACCGGCCGGGTGGGGTCCTCCTCGTGGACCAGGTCCACCAGCCGCTTGAGCACGGCCACGTCCTCGGGATAGGTCTGCTCGGGAATCTCGTTGCCCACGCTCCAGAGCACGATGCTGGGGTGGTTGCGGTCGCGGCGCACCATGCTGCGCGTGTCGATCTCCGCCCATTCGTCGTAATAGTCGTGATAGCCGTAGGCGAACTTGCCCTTGCGCCACTCGTCAAAGTTCTCGTCCATCACCAGGAAACCGTAACGGTCGCACAGATCGAGGAACTCGGGCGCGGGCGGATAGTGGCTGCTGCGTATACCGTTGCAGCCCATGGCCTTGAGCAGCTGCAGGCGGCGCTCCCACACGCCCTCGGGCACCGCCGCGCCAACGCAGCCGCCATCGTGGTGGATGCACACGCCATTGATCTTGACCCGCTCGCCGTTCAGCAGGAATCCTCGGTCCGCGTCGAAACAGATCTCGCGGATGCCAAAGGGGGTGTCCACCACATCGACGATGTTCTCCGCCGGAACGTCCTCCAGATCGGTGGGGAACATGCTCCGCGGAGGCTCGCCCACGGTGACCAGCGAGCGTACGGTGTACATCACCGGATCGTCGACGCGCCAGCGGCGGGCCCCCTCGACATGCAGACGCTGCGCAAAGACATGCGTCTGGCCCGGAAGCACCGGATGATAGCTGCCCCGCTCGGCGACCAACTGGCCCTCCGGGTCGAGGATGCGGGTCACCAGCAGGCAGCGGCGCTCCGAATCGGCATCGTTTCGAACCTCGGTGTCGACATCGATGCGGGTCACGGTATCGTTCATCTTTGCCGTGCGCACATAGGTGCCCCAAACACCCACGTGCAGCGGGTCGGTCACGGTCAGCCACACATGCCGGTAGATGCCTGCGCCGCTGTACCAGCGAGCATCGGGCTGCGCCGAGTCATCGACGCGCACAGCAAGCACGTTGGGCTCGTCGCCATAGTTTAGGTGAGGGGTGAGATCATAGTGGAAGCTGGTATAGCCATAGGGGTGAAAGCCCAGGTGGTGTCCATTGAGCCAGACGTCGCAGTTCTTGTAGACGCCGTCGAGTTCGATCGTCACCGTCTTGCCGCGATCGGCCTCATCCATGGCCCAGGTCTTGCGGTACCATCCGATCCCGCCCGGCAGATAGCCACCGCCCCCGCCCGAGGGATGGTCCTCGCTGAACTCACCCTCGATGCTCCAATCGTGCGGCAGATCCAACTCGCGCCACGCCGCATCGCTCATGCCGGGATCCTGTCCCGCCGCCAGATCGCCAGGGTAAAAGCGCCATCCCTGGTCCCAGGAACGTCTCCGCTGATCCATTGTGTTCATCCCATGCCCCCTATTCATCACCGTCTCAGATAACACATGACGGCGCCGCAGAGACTACGACGCCGCCAGCTAAGAGCTCAGGGTGACGGTCAGCAAGCCGGGACAGGCACCCGGCCCACCCCTGCCAGACAGGGCTCAGGCCCGGCCACCGGCTGGCCGGTGTCGCTCTGTCCGTCCGCACAGCGAATGTCACCACGGTAGTCAATGTCCTTTAATGCTTCATACAGCCGCACCGCGTCGGGGCGGCACTGGCCATGCCAGCATGGCGTATCGCCCAGAAACTCGCTGGTGCACTGGGGGTGCACATAGAGCAGCCGGTCGTCCAGTTCACGCACGATATCATAGATCCGTTCGCCATCGGACTTCCAGAGGCTGTCGACGCACAGTGTGACCCCGTTGGCGCTGCTGGGCACCTCATCAAACAGGCGCCGGACAGCCGCATAGTTCCAGAGCAGATTCCGCGACCGCACCGGAACGGTGTGCAGGGCGATCCGAATGCGCCGGCCCTCGGCCTCGCCCACCAGCTTGCGATAGACGGCGGCCATCTGCTGCCAGGCGGTCTCCTCCAGCGCCACATCCTGCGGCGGCAGGGCGCTGGCGTACATCGCCAGCACATCGGCGTCAACGGCGGCCATCACATCCAGGCTCTTGATCAAATCCCGATAGTGCTCATCACCAATGGCATCGCCGGTCCACATCTCCGGCGGAGTCCAGTATACCATCGTGGATGCCGACAAACCGGCATCGGCAATCTGAGACATCGTCCCGCGCAAAGTATCGAGATCGAGGCTGCCGGCCTCGCGGTAACCATCCTGCGCGGCAAAGGGAATCACAACACGCTCGATCTGGCGTTCCCGGCAGTACTGCAGGGCACCCGTCAGGGTTCCATCTGCTACCGAGCCCACCTCCACTGCCAATCTCATCGTCGCGCTCCTATCTATAATCGATTGATGCCCTCGCCAGCAAAGATGGCGCCGGCGAGACGCAACAATACCATCATAAGGAGCACGACAACGTTGTCAAGATGCGGCCTAATGCGTCAGATGGCACCTAACCCGCCTTCTCTACACGCCCGCAGCGACGCCCTGTTGGCGGGCCCAGGCGGCAATGAGCTTGACGCGCTCGATGGCCTCAGCGCCGGCGCCCTCGGGCACCTCGTCGGAGACACCCAGAATCAGGTTGGGGTGGAACAGTTGGACAATGCGCTCGGCAGTGGCCATGAGTTCCTCGCGGGAGTAGCTCGGGGTGAACAGCACGGCGGGAATACCGTCCAGCAGGATCTTGTCGCCGAGGGCATCCTTCATCTCATCCAGCGTCACATCGCCCTGCGGCTCGGGCGTCAGCGCCTCCAGGCCGTCAAAAGGCAGGTCCTTGAGAATGGGCAAGAGGGAGTGAAAGAAGCCATCCAGGTGCACATGGGTGTAGATCCCCCCGTCGCGCAACTGACCGGCGCGCTTGTCGTACCAGGGCAGCAGGTAGCGCTGGAACCAGGAGGGCGAAAAGAGGCTGTCATGCAGATTCTCGCCAAAGTTGATGATGCGGACGAGACGGCTGGCGATGATCTCGTCATACAGCGCATCATAGGAGCGATCAATCGTGGCCATCACCTGCGTTACCAGAGCCGGGTCGTCGACGATCGCGTAGACGAGGTCAGGGAGTTTCATCCACTGCTGCGCGAGCGCCTGATAGGGGCTCTTGGGCACCCAAAAGCCCGGTTGGCCGCGTTCGCCTATCCAGCGCGAGCCGGCCTCGTAGAGCTGCCGGGAAAAGCGGTACCGAGTCCGGCCAAATAGCCAGTCCAGCGCGCGCAGATCCTGCGGACCGCGCACCGGGAAATCGACCACACGCCAGGTCTGATCGGGCGTGAGATGGGACACCTCCACCAGGTCGCCCAACGGCGTCTCAAAAACGCGCGTGCGCCGGTCGCCCTGCTCGGTCAGGTGCCAGATGACCTCGGGGTCGTAACTCACCTCGATCGGCGAGCCAATCCCGCTATAGTACTGGAACGTCCGCATGCTACAGTCGCAAACATCGTAAAAGCCACACAAATCCAGGTCCGCGTAGGCCTCGGGCATCTGGCCAAAGATGCGGTGCCAGTCGAACCAGGGCTCCATGCGCGGCTGGAACAGCACGTGGGGCACCGGTTTGCGCTCAAAGATACGCAGATTCATCTCGCGGAAGGAGAGTGTCATGAGCACCGCCTGTAGTGGGCCTGTCTATCGCCGCGTTGCCACTGGAGATTAGCACGGGCCGCCCCTGCCCGTCAATGGCGCCCGCGGCCTGAGTGGTCCGCCGTGGGCAGGGGCTCTACGGGCAGGTGGGGGGGCATCGAACGAGGGCACGCAAAAGGCGGGAACACCATTGCTGATGTTCCCGCCTCGCTGACAAAAGACAGGATCCCAAGTGACCTTTGATTACTCCCGATCCGGTCTGTCCTTCTGAGATCCCCTTTGATCCCTCTGTGCCTGTCCTGACCGCGACGGTTTTACGTGTCAGCGATCATTCTCGGTCACAGGTTCTCTCTGGTTCAACTCTCAGACGGTCGTTCTTCTGACTTGCCTGAGCCTACCTGCACAATCTCCTCTGAGCCTGCCCTCTGCTCTTGATCAAGCGTTTTGCCGCTGTTCTCTCGAGCGTTGCCTCTTTTCAGGTTCACCGCCTTCCTTCCGGTCGGCCTGTGATTCTGATCCCTGGCGAGCCTGCCCTTCCAGTCACCCTCCCCTTTACGGATGTTACCCGCTTTGCTTCAGGCTTCTTTCTGGTCCGAGCTACGTCTTACGCTCGCTTTGCCCGCCTTGCGGCGCGCGCTGCGGCTTGACTGAGATCTTCCCTCGGTTCCGTCCCTTGCGATACTCGCTCGGGCTTTTCCCTCTGAGCCTGGCTCATTTCCTCTGAATCTCTCCTTTGGATCTGAACTCCGGCTCCTGGCTTGCCTCTCGGATACTTTCGGGTTCACCGGTGGTAACCGGTCATCCCTGCCGTTTCCTTGTTGCCCGCCATGGATCGTCTCTTTCGGGGCAAGTAGCACTGCTCTATCGCCCCTCCTGGCTCGTTCCTTTGTTAATCTGCGTGGTCTACAACAGCTCTGGCTTTTTGCGCTCTCCGTCCGGGCCTAAACCCTCCGACAGAGCACCTGTCAGCCTCCCAACTGTCAGACCAGGTCCGTTATGGAGCTTTCTCTAACCCCTCGGAATCCTGTATCAGCATATTAGCATATCCCCCCAATAGTGTCAAGTGTTTTTGCGCTGTATTGACGAGAATCCGCAGAAATGCCGAGTGGCTTCGTCCGCGTGCTGCTTTCGACATCACAAGTGGCCGCCACGCATACCCCGCCCTCCGCGGACTGACAAACGCCTCCGGCATGGCTATAATGCTCCCGGACGCCTGCACTGGCCTGTCTGTCGAGTCATGAGCCCAAAGCGGTAACGCTTGGATGGGGGGGTCCTGCGATGAGATCGAGGCTCGCACGCCTGACGCGCCTGGCACTTCAATCGATAGTCACGCCGTACCCGATCGATGGTACGACCGGAGAACAGCGCCGCGGGCTACAGATGCTCTGGTGGGACACGCTGCTGTCCGCCATGAGCGTCGCCTTTGTTGTGGACTTTGAGACGCTCTACCTTCTCGCGCTGGGCGCATCGTCAGCGACGATTGGCGCCCGCGCATCGATTGTCGCCGGCGCCGCGTTGCTCGCGCCTCTCGCGGGCGCCTGGCTGGTGTCCAATAGCGGCAAACGCAAGATATGGGTCCTGCTGGGCGGGGGAGGCTTCAACCGGGTGGCGCTGCTCCTCAGCGCCTTTGCACCGGTGCTCTTTATGCGGCCGGCCACCGCCGTGACCTACGTCCTTGTCCTGACCGCCATCCGTTCCTTTATGAACTCGGTCAGCATGCCGCCCTTTAACTCGCTCTTTGGCGATCTGGTGCCGCCACCGATCCGCGGCCGGGTGATGGGCATCCGGATGATGGCGTCCAGTGCGGTCACCGTGTTGATGCTCCCTATCGCCGGCTACCTGATCGAGTCGATCGGAGGACTCCAGGGGTACCAGACCACACTCATCATCGCCAGCGTACTGGGTTTTGGGGCCACAGCCTTCTATGCGCGCATCCCGGAGATTCACGGAGAGGAAAGCACGAGGCTGCCTGCCGGGGGCTTTGCACAGGGCCTAAAGGCCTTTGCTCAAGACCGCGGGTTCGTGCTCTTTTGCGCCATCAACTTTGTGTGGACTCTGGGCATCCAGATCTCCGGACCCTTTTTCTCCGTGCACATGGTGGAGAACCTGGGTTTTGGCATAGACACCATCGCACTCCTGGCGACCATTGTCACCGTGTTCAATGTATTCGCTGTGCGCTTCGCCGGACCCCTGGTAGACAAGCACAGCGCCGGCAAGGTTACGGCGGTCGCTATGCTCCTGGTGCCCCTGATGCCCGTGGCCTGGATGTTTGCCCAGACGCCCTTCCAGGTCGGGGCGGCCCGCGTATACGGCGTGTTGGCGTGGGCGGGCGTACACGTGGCGGCGATGCCGCTGATCCTGCAGATATCTCCGGCCCGCTATCGCTCCCAGTACATTGCCATCTTTAACACGCTCAATGGCCTGGCTGCGGTCCTGGGCCCCCTGCCGGCGGCCTGGCTCTATGCGAGCTATGGCTTTAATACCAACCTGTTGATTTCCGCCCTGGTCCGTGGCCTCGGGGCAATGCTCTTTCTGGTGGCGTTCCTGCGTGGCGTGTTCAAGGTGGCCGAAGCCGCCACCACCGAACCGCCGGCGCCCCAGACGGAACAGCCGGCATGAGCGCACGCCCGCCGCGTGTCGCGGTGATTGGGGCGGGGCCGGCGGGGGTGATGGCTGCGCTGGAGGCCGCCTCCGCCGGTGTGCCGGTGACGCTCTATGACACCAACGACACGGTGGGGCGCAAGTTGCTGGTCACCGGCAACGGCCGCTGCAACATCAGCCATCAGGGGGCAACCGCCGCGGATTACGTGTCCGACTCTCCCGATGCCCTGGCCGCGATCCTCTCCCGCTGCGGTCACGAGCAGGTCGCGGCGCGGCTGGCCGAATTGGGCATCCTCACCTACGCCACACCGGATGGCTGGTGCTATCCGCTCTCAGACGCCGCGGCAACTGTGGTTGACGCGCTGTCCGCCGCGGTGCGACTGGCCGCCATCGAACTCTGCCTGAACACGCAGGTGCGCGACCTTGAGCGCGGCCGCCAGGGCCTTGCCGTGATTGCCGGGGACCCCGAGCAGCCTCGGCCATTCGACCGGGTGGTTGTGGCCACAGGCGGCAAAGCTCACCCGGCGCTGGGGTCCAACGGACGCTTTTACGCAACACTGGAACGGCTGGGGCACCGCGTGCTCCCCGTGCACCCCGCCCTGGTGTCCATCGAGGCGGACATGCGCCGGCTGAACAGGCTTCAGGGTGTGCGCCTCGATGCGGCGCTGTCCATCTATGCGGGCGAGGCGCTGCTCGGGCGTGACACCGGGAACATCATGTTCACCCAGTCCGGCCTGAGCGGCCCGGCCGCCATGAACCTGAGCCATCTGGTGAGCACGCGACCGGGACAGCCGCTCACGGCAGTCATCAATCTCCTGGCACTACATGGCGAGGCACTGCGGGAACTACTCGCTGCCCGGCGCCGAGAGCCATGGCCTGTGAGCACGCTGCTGGGCGCAGTGCTCCCGGCCAAAGTCCCTCCCGTGCTGTTGCAGCTCGCGGGGCTGCCCCCGGATGCGTCGCTGAACGCTTTGAACGACGGCCAGCTGCAAGCCTTGCTGACGACAGCGCAGCAACTGACCGTCCGCGTGACGGGCACGCGCGACTATAGCTTTGCGCAACTCTCCACGGGGGGAGTGCCCCTGGAAGAGATCGATCCGCGCGACATGGCTTCGCGCGTGGTCACGGGCCTGCACCTGGCAGGGGAGGTCCTGAACGTGCTGGGGCCATGCGGCGGCTACAACCTGCTCTTTGCCCAGGCTTCAGGCATGCTGGCTGGTCGCGGCGCCGCAGCCGCTACTTGACCACGACCAGCAGCATCTTGAAGCGCTGTTCCGCATAGAGGGCGTGAGGCACACCGGCTGGCATCACCGTGGCCTGTCCCTCCGCCGTGGGCACACGCGTGCCACCGATCTCGAGCACGACCTCGCCATCGAGCACGACCACGAGCGCATCCCCGGGCGTGGTGTGGGTTGAGATCGCCTCGCCAGCATCCAGCGCAAAGAGCGTCATATTCATGGCATCGTTCTGGGCAAGGGTACGGCTGACCACCTGGCCGGGGGCGTACGCCACCAGATCCTTGAGCACCACCGCCTCACTGAAAGCCATATTCTTGATGCGCGCCTGCTCGTTCATAGTCGCCCCTCTCACAGCTCTCTGCTGCTGGCAGCGTCTGCCGCCGGTTCGTCGACAATCTCAAAATACAGCTCTACGGCCTCAGCCGGGCAGGCCAGTTCGCACTCGCCGCAGTAGGTGCACCGTTCCGGCTCCGCAAACACGGCACGTCCGGCCCCCAGCGCAAACACGCCCTGCGGACACACGCGTACACACAGCCCGCAACCGGTGCAGCGCTCGGGATGATAGATTGGCAGTACTTGCGGTGTCATGGGGTGTACCTCTATCGCCATCATGGCACAAAGTGGGTACCCGGGCAGTAACCTGTGTCACAGTGTGTCAGGATGGGATGTCGATCTCGGCGGTGCGCGCCAGCGCCGCCGGGTCCACGATCTCGATCCGTTGCCTGTCCAGCCGGATCAACCCCTCGTCGGCCAAAGCGGAGAGTGTGCGGCTGACGACCACACGCACCGTGCCCACCCGGGCCGCGATCTGCGCATGCGTCCAGCGTACCGGCGAATCTCGCCGTGTGCTGCGCTCAGAGAGCAGGAACCGGGCGATGCGGGCGCGCACGCTCAGCAGGCCCAGATCGTAGACCATGACGGACAGGTGCTGCACCCGATCGGCCAGCATGCCCAGCAGCGCGAGGGCCACCGGCGGATGCTCGAGCACCACGCGTCGCAACGCCGCCACCGGCATCCCGAGCAAGAGGACATCCCCCACGGCTTGAGCACTTGCCGGGACCGCGTTGCGGGTGGCAAAGGCACCGGGAAGATTCAAGGGTTCGCCTGCGTGCAGGTAGATCAGGGTCTGCTCCCGTCCCTCGAGGTTAGACCGAAACACACGAACGGCACCTTCCAACACAAAGAGGACCGGTGACTCCAGGTCACCCTCAAGCAGGATCAGTGACCGGTCTTCATACCGGCGCACACTGCTGATCCTGAGAATTGCCTCGCGGGCGTCCCGATCGAGGCTGCCAAATGCCGCAACCCGGGACAGATATTCCGCTTGCTGACTGATGACCTTTGCACCCATGGAATGGCCTGTGTTTCGCCGAGCCCTATCCCACCGTCGACTGCAACCTGACAGAACAGCTCAGCCGATGATACCGCGACTGGTGCGATGCGCCAACCTCAACGCGAAAACCTGATGATTCGCTCTCGATCAAGTATGCTATAATGCGTGTATGCAGGTGAATACCGTCAGCCAGGTAACTCTCAAGATAAAGCAGATCATCGATAGTGACTTGGAGTTGGCGGACCTGTGGGTGGCGGGGCAGGTCTCGAATTTCCATCGAGCATCGTCCGGCCATTGGTACTTTACCATGCTCGACCAGGAGTCGGAGCTGCGCTGTGTGATGTGGAAGGGCCTTGCCGCCAGGGCGGCCCACGTCCCCTCGCAGGGGGACATGATTGAGGCACACGGCTACATCTCTGTCTATGAGCGGGGCGGCACATATCAGTTCTACGTGGATACTGTCGAGTCCGCAGGGACTGGAGCCCTCTGGGAGCAGTTCGCCCGGCTGCGAGCGCGCCTGGAGGCCGAGGGCCTGTTTGACGAGAGCCGCAAGCGTCCCTTGCCCGCGTGGCCCCGTCGCATCGGCGTCGTCACCTCTCCCACTGGGGCAGCACTCCAGGATATCCTTAGAATACTGCGCGAGCGATACCCGCTGGTGGAGGTGCTGGTATCTCCAACCCTGGTCCAGGGTCAGGAAGCCCCTGACAGCATCGTCCGGGCGCTGGAGCGCCTCAATGCGCGGACCGATGTGGATGTGATCATCGTGGCACGCGGCGGGGGATCGCTGGAGGACCTGTGGTCGTTCAACGATGAGCGCGTGGCGCGCGCTATCGCGGCCTCCCGGGTGCCCGTGGTGGCCGGGGTGGGGCACGAGACGGACATCACGATCGCCGATCTCGTGGCAGATCTGCGCGCGCCAACACCGACCGGTGCCGCCGCGGCCGTGGTGCCTGACGGTGCCGCACTGCGAGCGCGCATTGACGAGTGCTACCTGTTGCTACAGGAGCTGATGCGGCGGCGCATCGCCGTCTGGCGCACGGAGTTGGATCAGCAGCAGCGCATGTTGCGCAGCTACCATCCGCGGCGCCTGATCGCCGAGATGCGGCAGCGGTTGGACGACCGGCAGGCGCGCCTGGACTCGGTGATGCGTCACAGGTTGGTTTCACGCCGGTCGGCGTTGGAGACACAGTTATCGCGACTGGCCGCTCTCGATGCCAGGCGCGTACTGGACAGGGGCTATGCCCTGGTACGTCTGCAAACGACGGGCGAACGCTTGGTCAGCGTGACCCAGGTTCGCCCTGATGATCAAGTTGTTATCGATGTGCGCGATGGCCAGGTGGACGCGCGGGTGAACCAGACACATGTGCTGGACACTCCCACAGGCGATCGTGCGTCCTAATGTTGGAGGGGGGATGGACACGAAGGAACTGCAGTTGCTGAGTTTTGAGGATGGATACGATCGACTGGAGGAGCTCATCGAGCAATTGGAGACGAGGCAGCTGCCGCTGGAGGAATCTGTGGCCCTCTATGAAGAAGGCATCCAGCTCGCAACACACTGCGGCAAGAAGCTGGACGATGCCGAGCTGCGCATCAGTACGCTGCTGAACAGTCAGGCGCAGTCGGAGGAATAGGGCCAGCCGGAGTGACTCTCCGGACTGCCGACTCCGATTGCGTGCAGCTCAATCTTGGGCCCAGCCCCACAGGAACCGGAGAACGCCCCGTCCGAGGGTTTCTCTTTCTGTCCCTCCCAATCCCTCACCGTTTTTCTGTTTTCCCTTCTACTACATGCAGATTCAGGCCAGTTGCCTGGAGAACACACGGCGCCTACCCTGCTGATACTGCGTTCGCCGACGGCGTTGTGGTCGGAGTCCTCGTGGGACTGGGACTCGGGCTGGCCGTCGCCGTGGACGTAGGTGACGCCGTCAGCGTCACCGTCGGTGTGGGACTAGGCGCCGCTGTGGCCGTCGGTGACGGAGTTAGCGTAACAGTCGGAGACGCCGTCGGGGAACCCGTAGGCCCTACCGTTACCGTTGGACCGGGTGTCCACGTCGGCATCGCTGTGGGCACTAGCGTCCACGTGGGTACCCGTGTCCAGGTAGGCCTCCGCGTTACAGTTGCCGTCGGCGTCCGGGTCGGCCCACCCGTACCTGTCGGTGTGGCACCCCTTGTCAGGGTAGGACGCGGCGTCCAGGTAGCCCGCAAGGTCACCGTAGCCATCCCGCCCAGGGTTGCGGTCGCACCCGGCGCCAGCAGTTGGCCGGTGGAAGGCGTCACGGTGGCAAAGGCCGCCGGACTCGTTGCAGCAGCTCCATCCGACAAGATCAGGCTGATGTCGTAGGTTCTCTCAGGACCATATTGATCCTGATTCCGGATCGTGATCAGCGCGGTGCCATCGGACTGCGCGACAAAGCCCAGCTGAGAGGCCAGCGTCCCCGGCGCCACATCATCATTGCTGAGAGAAAGGCCGTCTACCACAGCCTCAAGGAGCGTGTCCACCCCAATGGCAAGGTTAGAGGTAGTCACCAGATAGCTCTGCCCGGCTTTGACCAGAAACACCACCCGATCTACATCGCCAGGGAGGTCAAAGGCCCTGTGCTGCGTCTCCCAGGGCGAGATCGGGGCTGGAACGTCCTCATCGGGCTCATAGAGATCGGTCTGGGCCGGGGATTCGAAGGCGGCCACCTCCAGAAGTGCCTGTTCCTGAAGATGAGCGTCGTCCTGTAGCACGAGCGAACGGCCCTGACCATCAATAAGCGCCGAAAGCGCCTCGTCAGCGGATACCAGAGGTGTCTCCACGGCCCAGGATTGCGCAGCGACTGCGGACGTGTCGGAACCGCGTGACACCGCCCAGGCGCTCACGGACCACAGGAGCAGCGCAATGATCGCCAACGCCCCCAGAAAAGCGCGGGTGGAGCGCTGGCCGAGCACCAGGCGCACCTGGCTCACGATGCCCTGGTCGCGCACCTGCTCGAGGTCCGCTATCAGATCCTGGGCGGACAGATAGCGCTCCCGGGGGTCGCTCTGGAGAAGACGCTCGACGATCGCCACCAGACTGGGGGGTGTCTCGGGTGCCACCTGGCTCAGCGGCAGACGCTCGCTCACATAGAGTCGTCCGGCGAGCATCTCGTAGAGAACCAGACCCAGGGTGTACAGATCGGACCTCTGGTCGAGCGCTGCGCTGGAGGTTGCCTGCTCGGGTGACATATAGGCCGGCGTCCCCGGTCGTCCCGCATCATCCTGCGTGCCGAGGGTATCCTCCCGCAGCTGGGCCAGACCCAGTCCGGTGACCCTTGCCGTACCCTGCGCATCAACCAGGATGTGATCCGGCTTGATATCGCGATGCACAATGCCCTGGCTGTCCAGCGCCTGGATGGCCTGCGCTACATCGAGAGCGATCTCAAGCGCCCGCGCGGCCGCCAGCGGCCCGCCCTTGAGCAGCTCGGCCAGAGTAGGCTCCGCCCCGTGGCCCAACACCAGATGCAGATTGCCCTCAGCGTCGCTATCGAGGCTGTAAGCTGTCACCAGATTCTGGTGGGCCAGCCGGCCGGCAGCCCGGGCTTCGGTCCGCATCCTGCTGCGTCTGCGCTGCCATAGCTCCGGGTCTTCTGTGGCGAGGGCGGCGGGGAGATAAACCACCGCCACGTCACGATCCATCACCAGATCATGGCAAAGGTATACCGGTCCCACCGTGCCTTGTCTGACGAAGGACTCTATTCTGTAGCGGTCAGCGAGCAAGTCGCCCGGGGCGGGCATGGTGTCTATACTCCAATCAGGAGCACTTGGCTCTTTATATAGTATACCACCGGCCAACCTGGGCCACAACGGGCGCCTGTACAGTGCAGGGGCCACGATTCAAAGGAATCGTGGCCCCTGTGCAAATCTAGCGCGACGGACTATCTTGCGACAATGTTAACCAGGCGTCCTGGCACATAGATGATCTGGCGCAAGGTGAGCCCCTTCAAGTGCAGTTGCACGTTCTCCTGCGCCAGCGCGACCTCTTTAGCGTGCTCCTCATCGATCTCGGCAGGCACCTCGATGCGCGCGCGCACCCGGCCGTTCACCTGGATGATCAGCGTGATGACCTCATCCGCCGCCAGGTCAGCATCCCACTCTGGCCAGCGCTGGTCATGCACCGAGTAGGCGCCGCCGAGACGCTCCCAAAGCTCCTCCGCGAGGTGGGGCGTGATGGGTGCCATCATCAGCACCAGGCTGCGCACGGCTTCCTGCCATGCCTCCGTCCCATACACCGCGGTATCGCGGGCCTTGAGCAGGGCATTGTTGAACTTCATCAGGCTAGCCTGGGCGGTATTGAACTTGAACGCCTCATAGTCACGGGTCACATCCCGGATCGCCTGGTGCGTCGCCCTTCTCAGGCCGGCGATCTCGCTGGCCGTTGGCTCGCCGGGCCTGGCCCCCTGCGTCTCGGTGACCACTGTCCAAACCCGGTTCAGAAAACGATAGATGCCCTCGATGCCGGTGGAGGACCAGCTGCCGCCCAGCTCCCAGGGGCCGATGAACATGAGGAACGCCCGCACCGAGTCCGCACCCAGAGTCGAGACAAAGTCGTCAGGGTTGACAACATTGCCACGGGACTTGCTCATCTTTTCGTTGTCTTCGCCCAGGATCATCCCCTGGCAGAACAGACGCAGCATCGGCTCGTCAAAGTCCACCAGCCCCATGTCGCGCATGACCTTGGTGAAAAAGCGCGTGTAGAGCAGGTGCATCGTGGCATGCTCGATCCCGCCGGTGTACTGGTCCACGGGGAGCCAGTACTTGCCTGCCTCCGGGTCAAAGGGCAGGTCGCCGCCATAGTAAGGGCTCACGTAGGCATAGTTGTACCATGACGAACACATGAACGTGTCCATGGTGTCGGTTTCGCGCGTGGCCGGGCCGCCACATTTGGGACAGGTCGTGTTCAAAAAGCCCTGGTGGTACTTGAGCGGGCTCTCTCCGGTAGGCAGAAACTCTGCATCGTCCGGAAGCAGCACGGGCAGATCCTCGTAAGGCACCGGGACGATGCCGCATGTGTCGCAATACACCATCGGGATGGGGGCGCCCCACATCCGCTGCCGGCTGATCAGCCAGTCATGCAGGCGATAGTTGACCTCCGCATGGCCGATAGCCTGATCCTCCAGCCAACGGATGACGTCGGCCTTGGCGGTGGCGCCGGGCGTGCCGCTAAAGCTGCCCGAGTTGATCATCGTACCGTACTCGGTGTGCAACAGCACGTCATGGTAGAAGGGAAAGCCGTTGAACAGCTCCATCGTGGTGCGAAAGCCGACACCCGGAGCGAGCGCCTTGCAGCGCGCCACGATCTCGCGATCGGAGGCGACAGAGTCCAGCTCGCGCACGCCGTCGGCAAAGACTACCGCGAACCTTGCCCCCACGATCTCGTTCCAGTCCGTCGTCAGCTGGTTCTCTCGCAGCAGCTCAATATAACGATCGATCTGCTGGTCGCCCTCGAGCGTCACAAACAGGCCCTCACCCATCTCACCCATGGTTCCGGCGGTAAACGGGATACCCGCATCAGCCAAGAGTTGGGCGAACCCGGGCTTGACGGACCCGAGAGCCACGGCGCTTTTGGCAACCCTATCGGGACGGTCGATAACCGGGATGATCGGCAGGCCGAACTTGATCGCAAAGCTAAAGTCGCGCTCGTCGTGCGAGGGCACCGCCATGATCGCTCCGGTGCCGTAGCCCATCAATACATAGTCGGCGATCCAGATCGGGATCCGCTCGCCGTTGACGGGGTTGACGGCATAGGCGCCGATAAAGACACCGGTCTTTTCCTTCTCCGTTGAGAGCCGGTCGATCTCCGTCTGCCGCGCTGCCGTCTGGACGTACTCGGTAACGACCTGACTCTGCTCCGGCGCGGTCAGCTTGGCGACGAGCGGGTGTTCAGGCGCCAGCACCATGAATGTTGCGCCCCAAAGGGTGTCCGGCCGCGTGGTAAACACGCTGATGGCATCACCCGCCTCGGAATGAAAGGTCACATGCGCACCTTCGCTCCGGCCGATCCAGTTGCGCTGCATGGTCTTGACACGCTCTGGCCACTCGATCTGATCCATGTCAGCCAGCAGCTGGTCGGCATAGTCGGTGATGCGAAAGAACCACTGTGCCAGCTCCTTCTTGACCACAGGCGTGCCGCAGCGCTCGCAGTGCCGGTCCTCGCCCCACACCTGCTCGCGGGCCAGCGTGGTGTTGCACTTGGGGCAAAAGTCGACTGGCGCCACCTCGCGGTAGGCCAGGCCCCTCTCGTAGAACTTTAAAAAGAACCACTCGGTCCACTTGTAGTAGCCGGGGAGGCAGCTGACGGCCTCGTGCTCCCAGTCCCACATGGCGCCCATGGCCCGCAGTTGCTCGCGCATATGACGCACATTATCCATCGTCCACTGATGCGGGTGGATGTTGCGCTCGATAGCCGCGTTCTCAGCGGGCAGGCCAAAGGCATCGAACCCGATCGGGAACCAGGCGTTGTAGCCATGCATCCGCATGTAACGGGCACGGGCATCCGATGGCGCCATCGCGTACCAGTGTCCGATGTGTAGATCGCCGGAGGTGTAAGGGAGCATGGTGAGCGCATAGTGCTTGGGGCGCTCGGGATCCTCGACGCGCCGGTACAGGCCCGTCTCCTCCCAGCGCCGCTGCCACTTGCTCTCGATCGCCTGAGGCTGATACGTCGCGCTCGACTCGTCCATTCCGCACCTCCAATCATTCGGACCCGAAACCTTACCGGAGCATGGAGGGACCCTGCACCGCCCCGCGCAGGTCGCCTCCGGCCGGCCACCTCTCGGCGGCCGATCGCGTCATCCAGACAAAGTGAAACCCCCCTTGACCAGAGCCAAGAGGGGTAACGCCTATCGTACTAGTGGAGCTGAAGGGAATCGAACCCTTGGCCTCTTGAATGCCATTCAAGCGCTCTCCCAGCTGAGCTACAGCCCCGCAACCACAGACGAGTGCCCCTTATTGGGCACCCTGTAGGATGAACCGAATCATTTCAGCGTGCATATCGAGGTCCTCCCGAAAGCAGCCTGTGGACCTGAAGGGATTCGAACCCTTGGCCTCATCAGTGCGATTGATGCGCTCTCCCAGCTGAGCTACAGGCCCTGACCTGCCCGTCAGTATAGGGACATTGACCCCGGGTGTCAAGTGTCGCGCTCGTCTCCAAGCAGACTCTGTTGCGGGCGAAACGTCAAGCTCCGGAGTCTCCCCCGGAGCCAAGCGGGTGATGGGATTCGAACCCACGACATTCTGCTTGGGAAGCAGACGCTCTGCCAACTGAGCTACACCCGCGCGAACACCGTCAGTATAACCCGAACACCGGGAGCGTCAAATCGTGACCGCCGCGGCCCCCGGCGAAGCAACCGCCTCAAAAATACGTCATCTGGCGGATTTGACACAGGCAAAGAAACAGTATACTATGACTTGCTGTGAATTCACCACTTTGCGCAGAGCTAATGCGTATTGCTTTTCCTCTTTTATTGTACAGCATTAGGACGGCCTAATCCAGACTCTCGGTCGATACATGCCACTGGTGGGCATGGCCGGGGGTTTTTGTGCTTGAGTAAAGCCTAGCCATCCGCGCACGCCTCATGTCATAGGAGGGCACCTTGGAGATCAACGACATCAAGAACCTGAGGATCAGCCTCGCTTCCCCTGAACAGATTCACGCCTGGTCCTACGGTGAGGTCACCAAGCCCGAAACGATCAACTACCGCCGCCTGCGCCCTGAGAAGGACGGCCTGTTCTGCGAGGCCATCTTTGGCCCCACCAAGGACTGGCAGTGCTACTGTGGCAAGTACAAAAAGGTCCGCTTTCGTGGCATCGTCTGCGACAAGTGTGGCGTCGAAGTCACCCACTCTCGCGTTCGTCGCGAGCGCATGGGCCATATCGACCTGGCCACGCCGATCGCCCATATCTGGTACACCCGCCGCTCGCCCAGCTACCTGGGCCTGCTGCTGAACATCTCGCAGCGCAACCTGGACCGGGTGCTCTATTACGCCCAGTACATCATCACCGAGGTCGATGAGGCGGCGCGCGAGCGTGCGCTCCACCGCCTGGAGGATGAGCTCGAGCGCGAGATTGCGCGCTACACCGAACAGGCAGAGCAGGGCATCGGCGCCATCGATGAGGCGCTCTCGACCCAGGACGAGGCAGGCGAGGAGCGGGAGCAGGTCATCGTAAAAGAGATCCGCACCCGTCGCGACCAGGCCATCGAGCGCGTCATGAGCGAGGCCACGCAGTTGCGCGAGTCTCTGGAGCGCATGCTCGACAGCCAGGCCACGCAGGACGTCGTGTTTGGTCCCACCGATACGGTTGTCGCCGCGCAGGGCGAAAAGGTCACGCGCGCGAACCTCTCCACGCTGAATCAGTTCGTCCAGGATGAGCTGAGCCGGATCGAGACCGCCTACTCGGAGGAGAGCGACCAAAAGCTCGCCCCCATCGAGGAGGAGTTGTCTGCGGCCCGTGCCAAGGCGGAAGGCCGGCGGAGCCAGTACCATGAGAGCCTCGAAACCAAGCTGGAGGAGATCCGACTCTCCTTTGAGGACAAGCGCGACGAACTGATGAGCCTCCGTCCCAAGCAGCTCATCACCGAGATCCAGTTCCGCGATCTGTCCGACAATTGGGGCCGCGTCTTCAAGGCAGCCATGGGTGCAGAGGCTATTTACGCTATCGCCTCGCAGATCGACCTGGACAAGCTCTCTGAGGAACTCAAGGAAGAGATTCGCACCACGCACTCCAAGCAGCGCAAAAAGAAGGCTGTGAGTCGCCTTCAGGTAACAGAGGCGCTCCGCCGCTCGGGCAACCGCCCGGAGTGGATGATTCTGACGGTGTTGCCGGTGATTCCGCCCTCCCTGCGCCCCATGGTGCAGTTGGACGGTGGCCGGTTCGCCACGTCGGACCTGAACGATCTCTACCGGCGCGTTGTGAACCGCAACAACCGTCTCAAGCACCTCATGTCGCTGCAAGCGCCTGAGGTGATCATCCGCAACGAAAAGCGCATGCTTCAGGAGGCCGTCGACTCGTTGATCGACAACAGCCGCCGGGGCAAGGCGATCTCGCTGCGTGGGCGCCGCCAGCTCAAGTCCCTTTCGGACATGCTCAAGGGCAAGCAGGGCCGTTTCCGTCGTAACCTGCTTGGCAAGCGCGTCGACTATTCCGGTCGCTCGGTTATCGTCGTGGGCCCGCAGCTCAAGCTATACCAATGCGGCCTGCCCAAGCGCATGGCGCTCGAACTCTTCCGGCCCTTTGTGATGCACAAACTGGTCGAGTACTCGCACGCCATCAACGTCAAGGGCGCCAAGCGCCTGATCGAGCGCGAGACCCCCGAGGTCTGGGAAGTACTGGAGGAGGTCATCAAGACCCGCCCCGTGCTCCTCAACCGTGCGCCAACGCTGCACCGCCTGGGCATCCAGGCCTTTGAGCCGATCCTTGTAGAAGGCAGCGCGATCCACCTGCACCCGCTCGTCTGCTCCGCCTTTAACGCGGACTTTGACGGGGACCAGATGGCCGTGCACCTGCCGCTTTCCGAGGCCGCCGTGCGCGAGGCGCGGGAGCTGATGCTCTCCAGCCACAACCTGCTGCGCCCGGCCAACGGCGAGCCCGAAGTGGGCCCCTCCAAAGACATGGTGCTGGGCTGTTACTACCTGACCATGGACGAGGCGGGCGTCAAGGGCGAGGGTATGGTCTTTTCCTCGGCTGACGAGGTTCAGCTGGCCTACTCGCTCGGCGCGGTAAGTGTCCATGCCGCCATCAAGTACGCCAACCATAAGGATGGCAACGGCGAGCTCATCGATACCACCGTGGGACGCGTGCTCTTTAACGCCGCGTTGCCCGACACCGTGCCCTTTGTCAACCGTGTGCTGGACAAGAACGGCCTCAAGGAGGTCGTCGCCGACTGCTACGAGCGGCTGGGTGTGGATGACACCGGTGAGGTGGTAGACGCCATCAAGGACATCGGCTTCAAGTACGCCATGATCTCGGGCACCACCATCGCCATCGACGACATCCATGTGCCTGACGAAAAAGCCGTCATCCTGGAGCGCGTCAACGAACAGGTTGCCGAGGTCGAGCAACAGTATCGCCGCGGTCTGATCACCGAGAGCGAGCGCTACATGATGACCGTGGATCTGTGGACCGATGCCACGGACGAGGTCACC
The DNA here is from genome assembly GCA_964564195.1 of uncultured Anaerolineales bacterium. GTDB lineage: Bacteria > Chloroflexota > Anaerolineae > UBA1429 > UBA1429 > JAAYED01. The sequence continues at coordinate 26,398 of CAZMAI010000003.1, forward strand.
GACGCGGTGGCCAAGGAGCTGGACCCGAATAGCTCGCTGGGCATCATGGTCAACTCTGGCTCATCCAAGGGCGGCCTTACGCCCATCCGCCAGCTGGCAGGTATGCGCGGCCTGATGGCCGACCCTTCGGGGCGCATCATGTCGCTGCCTATCCGCTCCAACTTCCGCGAAGGACTGACTTCGCTCGAGTACTTTATCTCGACGCACGGCGCGCGCAAGGGTCTGGCCGATACCGCGCTGCGCACGGCCGATGCCGGTTATCTCACACGGCGCCTCGTCGATGTGACGCAGGACGTCATTGTGAACTCGGAGGACTGCGGAACGACCCAGGGCATCTGGATCGATCGTGCGTCCTCGGAAGATGCCGGCGAGACTTTGGGCGAGCGGATCTATGGGCGCTACAGCGCCGCACGGATCGTCGATCCCGAGACGGGTGAGATCATCCTTGAGAGCAACGAGTATATCGACAAGTACATCACCGAGCAGATTGAGCACAGCAAGATCAATCGCGTGTATGTGCGATCGGCCCTCACCTGCAGCATGCGCTACGGCATGTGCCAAAAGTGCTACGGGCTGGATCTGGCGCGCAACGAGCTGGTCAAGCTGGGTGCGGCCGTGGGCATCGTAGCAGCGCAATCCATCGGTGAACCGGGAACGCAGCTGACGCTGCGCACCTTCCACACCGGCGGTGTGGCCGGCGCAGGCGACATCACACAGGGTCTTCCGCGTGTGCAAGAGCTGTTTGAAGCCCGCGTGCCTCGCGGCGAGGCGATCATCGCCGACCTGAGCGGCCGCGTGACGGTGCGCTCTGAGGGCGACCAGCGCTTTGTGGATATCATCGATCTCACCACGCGCCGCGCCTCGCACACTGTGCCCGAGGGATACGATGTCGTCGTGACGCAGGGCGATCACGTTGAGCGCGGCCAGGCGATGGCGATCCTCGAAGAGGGCGAGCCCCTCGTCGCCAAGGCCAGCGGCCGGGTCACGATCGATGGTGATCGCATCGTCATCATCCATGAGGAGATCGTCCAACGCGAGTACCCGATCCCGGCAACCGCACGGCTGCGGGTATCCGATGGAGACCAGATCGTGGCCGGCGAGCAGATCACAGAGGGTGTCAAGAACCCGCACGAGATTTTGCAGATCATGGGTGTCGAGGCGGTACGCGAGTACCTGGTGCTCGAGATCCAAAAGGTGTACCGCTCGCAGGGCGTGAATATCAGTGACAAGCATATCGAGGTCGTGGTGCGTCAGATGATGCGCCGCGTGAATGTGGTCGAGAGTGGCGATACCGGCTTTCTCCCTGGCCAGCTCGTGGATCGTTTTGATTTCGAGCAGGCTAACCAGGAGGCGATCGAGGCCGGCAACGAGCCCGCACAGGGCGAACCCAACGTGCTCGGTATCACCAAAGCGGCACTCAACACCGAGAGCTTCCTCTCGGCGGCATCCTTCCAGCACACCATCAGTGTGCTGGCCGAGGCCGCTGTGGAGGGCAAGGTCGACGACCTGCGCGGCCTCAAGGAGAGCGTGCTGATCGGCAAGCTGATCCCCGCAGGGACGGGCTTCCGCACCGAGGAAGAGCGTGCTGCAGAAGAGGCCGAGCTAGCGGCAGCCGAGATGTTTGAGCCCCTGAGCGTCGACGTCCTCGGCGACCTGAGCGACGGTCTGCTGGGTCTCGACCCTTCGGACGAGCTCGACGCCCTGGACCAGGCTTTTAGGGCCAAGAGCGGCGGCGCCGCGCCCAGACTGCAGATGCCTGACGCTCTCGACGAGAGCTAACGATGAACAGCCGGCACATCCGGACCCTGACTCGGAAACGCAAACGATCGGGCGGAGGAGTGATCCTCCTCCGCCTCCTGCTTATCCTGGTGCTGGGCAGTGTGGGCCTGCTGGTCGGCGCTGTGGGCTTGATCGGGGGCACCGCCTTTACGGTGTACGCCTCCTTTGCTGCGGAGCTTCCGCCTGCGGATGAAATCCGTCAGCGCAGCCTCGACGCCTTTGAAACCACGCGGATCTATGACCGCACCGGCGAGCACCTCCTGTACGAGATCCTTCCCCCTGACGGCGGCCGGCGCACCTGGGTGAGCCTGGATAGCCTGCCCCAGTACCTGATCGATGCCACCGTCGCGATGGAAGACAAGAATTTCTACGACGAGACGCTGTACACGAACTTTTACGGCGTCAACGTCGAAGGCGTCATGCGCGCTGTGTATGGCGAGCTGAGCGGAGAGAACCTCGGCGGCGGAAGCTCGATCCCGCAGCAGGTGGTCAAACTGGTTCTCTTTGACACGCTAGAGGAACGCGCGGAGCGCAGCTATCTGCGCAAAGTCAAAGAGATGATCATGACAATCGAGCTGATGCGGCAGAATCCTGGCCGCGAGGGGCGCGATCAGATCCTCGAAGCCTATCTGAACAACATCTTTTACGGCAATATGGCCAACGGTATCGAGGCCGCGGCGCAGACCTACTTTAACAAATCTGCCAGCGACCTGACTCTGGCTGAAGCGGCCATGCTCGTCCCCCTGCCCCAGTATCCGGCGCTCACCCCGCTGGCAGAACCTGAGCTAGCTAAGGAGCGCCAGGAGATGGTCCTTGACCGTCTGTATCTTCAGGGGTACGTCTCTGCCGAAGAGGCTTTTGCCGCCAAGCAGGAGAGCCTCAAGATCGCGCCAGCCACGATCGATATGCAGACTCCCCACTGGGTGCTCTATGTGCGAGAACAGCTGGAAAAGCGTTACGGCACCGACATGGTATATGGCGGCGGCCTGCAGGTCATCACATCGATCGACATGGAGATTCAGAACACTGTCGAGCAGATGGCGCGAGACCATGTCGCCGAAATCGGCGAGCGCAACAAGCTCACCAATGCCGCCATTGTCGTGCTGGATACGAAACGTGCCGAGATTCTCGCCATGGTCGGCAGCCTGGACTATCGCAACCAGGAGATCGACGGCGAGATCAATATGGCCCTGGCAGAGTTGCAGCCCGGATCGAGTTTCAAGCCTTTTGTGTACGCCACGGCCTTTGCCCAGGGATATACGCCTGCGACGATGATCATGGACATCCCCGTGTCCTATCCGAACCCGCCACACGAGGACTATGAGCCGGAGAACTATTCCAAGACGTTCCACGGCCCGCAGTCGCTGAGATCGGCGTTGGCCAACTCGTACAATATCCCCGCGGTCGAGCTCATGAACTGGGTCGGCATCATTCCCGTGATCGACACAGCCCACGCCATGGGCATCGAGACGCTGCGGGGATCGGGCTATGGCCTTTCCACGGCGCTGGGCGGTAGCGCGGTCAAAGTGATCGACATGGCGTACAGTTTTTCGGTGTTTGCCAATGGCGGCACCATGGTGGGCACGCCCAAGAGACC
>CAZMAI010000003.1:29873-42497 GCA_964564195.1 uncultured Anaerolineales bacterium
GCGCCGCTCTGGCAACGGATCATGACCTATCTGCATGAAGGTAAACCTGTTGAGCAGTTCGTGCGCCCCGAGGGCATCGTGACCGCCACGGTGGACGCTGTGTCGGGCAAGCTGCCCACAGAGTACACGCCGGCTACGCGCGAGGAGATTTTCATCGCCGGCACGGTGCCCACCGACCACGATGACGTGCACGTGCCTTTCCAGATCGACCGCTCCACCGGTCAGATCGCCACACCCTACTGCCCGCCGGACGTCGTCGAGACCGTGGTCTATGCCGTCTATCCCCCCGAAGCGGGAGACTGGGTGATTGAGGAGGGGATACCTCAGCCGCCCACAGAAATGTGCGATGCGCACGGCCCCGACTATTCGGGACAGGATGTGGCGATCATCTCGCCGCGGCCGTACCAGTCCATCGGTGGAGTGTTTACCATCACCGGCAACGCCAGGGCTGGCAGCCAGGAGCGCTTCTGGCTGCAGATCGGCCAGGGTAACGAGCCCACCCAGTGGACGCCGATCACCGGCGAGTCTGGTGACCGAATCGACAACAACGTCCTGGGCATGTGGGACACCAACGGGCTCGACGGCCGCTATGTATTGCAGCTCGTCGTGATCGATGGTGGCAACCTGCGGACGGTGAACGTGCCCGTGATCGTCGACAACCAGGCCCCAACGGTAAAGGTGACAGTTCCCGGTGCCGATCTGCCCGTGCTCAACCCCGACAGGGCGAAACGCGACAAGGATCGCACCTTCCAGCCTGCTGACAAGGAGGATGCAGTCATTGTCAAGGTGGATGCTCGGGACAATGTCGCCATTCGCAAGGTGGACCTGTATCTGAATGGTTACCTGGTCGGCACCAGCACCATTCCGCCCTATTCGGTGCGGGTGGACTATGCTGCGCTGCCAGGGGAGATCGAGAACGTTGATGCTCTGCAGGCCATGGTGGGACCTCTGCCCGCCTTTGCACCACCACCGGGCGCGCGCTCTTTCGTGGTGCACGTTGTGGCGTATGACTCGGCTGGAAACATGGCTGTCAGCGCCCCCGTGGACCTCTACACGATCCAGTAGGTACGCGATCGCAAAACGCCGCCGTCAGCACCAGTTGCCGACGGCGGCGCTGCTATTCCCCAGACTCGAGTCTGTCCAGTTCTTCCTCGGACATCCCAAAGTGGTGCCCGATCTCGTGCACGATCGTGCCCTGGATCAGCCGCACGAGGTCCCTGTCGTCAGTCGCCACCAGCTCCAGGGATCGCTGAAAGAGCGTGATGCGGTCGGGGGTGATGAGATGGTAACCACGTCCGCGTCTGGTGAGCGGGACCCCCTCGTACAGGCCCAGCAGCAAGGCATGCCGGCCGACGCGCGAACTCTCAAGCTGCTCGCGGGTGGGCCACATCGCCGTAGTGACATAGACATTCTGCATGTGCTCGCCCACCCACGCAGGCAGATGATCCACGGCCTCGTCCACCAGGGCATCGAATTGGGTGCGCGTCAGCCTTACGGGCACGTCAGTCCTCCTCGTCGATGCCCTGTGGCCCTCGCGGCACCACGCTCAAGGTATGCTCGTTGCGATAGGTGACCATCCCCGACCGCCCGCCGGGAATGCGCCGCACATGCACGCGCTCGGTGACATCCACCTGCGCCTGCGACTCTTCCCGTGCCGCGGAATAGTACGCCGCCAGGGAAGCAGCCAACTGCACGTCCGGTTCCTCTGCCTCCGCCCCCGCCCTCTTGAGCACCACATGCGCTCCAGGCACCCCGCGGGCATGCAGCCACAGATCGTGCGGGCTGGCCAGGTCAAAGGTCACGGCCTCGTTTTGCGCACTGTTACGCCCCACCAGGATCAGAGCTCCGCTCGCCGCTCTGACCTGCAGAGGACCCGGGCGCTCCGTTCTCGGCCGCCGGCGATCCTCTACGATGTAGCCTGCCTCCTGCAGCGCCGTACGCACAGCCTCAAGCGCCGGACGATCGTCGGCCAGATCCGCATCGGTTCGCAGTTGCTCCAGGTAGGCCAACTCCTGCTCGGTCGCCGCGATCCGCTCGGGCACCTGCTCACCCGCGCCCTGCCGCTTGCGGTAGGCGCGAAAGACCGCCTGGGCGTTCTCCGCGGGCGAAAGCCCTGGATCCAGCGAAATGCGCAGCTCGGCCTCGCCCTCCGGACTGCCCTCTCCGGTCACATCTCCCCGGCGGCAGACCAGCTCCTCCTGCCCGGGCGCGATCGCCCAGGCCATGGCCAATATCGCCTGCCCCTGCAGTTGCAGCTCAGCCAGTTCCTCCGCCGATACACTGGCGCGCTCCAGCGACGCCAGCCGCGCACGCTGCCGTTCGATCTGCTCATCCACCAACTCCCGCACCTCGGCGCGCGCGCCCGCATAGGGGTCCGTTGGGCGCTCCTTGCCGAGAGGGGTGGCCGCCGCATGGCTGATGGAGGGCACTGGCTCCCACCGGTCACAGTGCCTCAAGGCATAGGGCGCCAGAGCGACGGCCACTGGCTGCCCTTGCTGCACCTGATAGCCCATCGAGGGCTCCCAGGCGTGTGTCTTCGGGAGGCGCAGCATCTCCTGCAACACATCGAGCAAAGTAAGCCAGGGAGCGTCGTCAACTGGCCATTCGGCCGCCTGGTCGCCAGTGGCGCGATGCACGATCTCGCGCGCCAGCAGGGGGCTGATGCCCGCCACGGCCTGCACCAGCCGGCGAAACACCGGCCCTGGCTGAACCTCTAGCGCTCGAGCCAGCACGGCGCTATCCAGATCATCCACGGCGAGCTTGTCCTGGGGTGGCGGCGGTACATAGGGCTGGCCGGGAAGCACGGTGCGGTAACGGTTGATTCGCGCCGGCACCCGCCGCGCACACTCGAGGATGACACCCTCTGGGCTCACGAGAATCAGATTGCTGAGCCTGCCCATGATCTCACAGACGAGATCGACAGCGCCCTCCGGGCCAACAAAGCTGAAAACAAGCATGCGTTCGAGGTCGGGCTGCCGAATGCCCGCCAGGCGCGCGCCATCCACGTACTTGCGCAATAGCAACTGCAGTGGTGAGGGAAGGTCTACGCCGCGGCGCGCCCGCTCCTGGGAGAGGCAGATGCCCCCATCCGTCTCGGCGCTCAGCAGCAGATGGTGTCTCTCGCCCGCATAAATCTCGAGGCCGAGGCTGAGCTCCGACGGGCGCACCACCCGCTGCACCCTGCCGCCGGTAAGCAACCCGGCCAGCTCGTCTCGGATGGCGGCCAGCGTCAGGGCGTCCTGGTTCATGGCTCCCGCAGCGCCCCCAGCAAAGCCGCCAGCCGCTCCGCTGTGTAATCACCGTGGATCCGAACGCGGTGCAGGTCGAACAGGCTCTCGGAGCTGTGCTCCTGCCCGAACTCGATCGTCGTGGCTGCCCAGTAACCGAGCTCATGCAGCACCTGCATCGCCTGCTCGTCATAGTGGCCGGAGGGGTAACAGAAAAAACGCACCGTCTCGCCGGTACGCGCCTCGATGGCCTCTTTGGAGCCCAGCATTTGCCAGATCAAATAGTCGCGGTCGCGGCCCTCCATGGCCTCGTGGGTGTAGCCATGGGCCTCCATCGCCATGCCGCCAGCGGACATCTCGGCCACCTGCTCCCAGGTCAGATAGTTGGGGTTCTGCTGATCGATGGCACTCGTGACGAGAAAAAAGGTCCCGGTAAAGCCATATTCTTGCAGGAGCGGGTACGCGTCCTCATAGGCATCGCGATAGCCGTCGTCAAAGGTAAGCACGATGGGGCGCTCGGGCAGGGGAAGCCCGATCGTCAACGCCAGCACCAGGTCCCGCAGCGAGACCGATGTATAGCCCGCCTCGCGCAGATAGCCCAGGTGCGCCTCAAAACGCTCCGGGGGCACCGAAAGATCCCGTCGCACCGCATTCGCACCCTGGGGCGGCGTGGAGATATAGTGATACATGAGAATGGGGACGTCGAGCGAGCGCGCGGTCCCGTCGGGCGTCGGCTGCGGCCGTTGGGTCGCTGTCGGGGTCGCCGTCGGTGCGGGCGTATCGGTGGGAGCCGGCGTCGCGGTGGGAGCCACAGTGGCTGGCGGCTGCGTCGCTGTGGGCGACGGCGCCGGCGTACCGGTCGCCGTGGCGGTTGGTGTCGCCGTAGGCATCGGCGTCATTGTCGCCGTCGCAGTCGACGTCGCAGTAGGTGTGGCAGTCCGGAAGGCCAGCCAGACCCGCTGCGCCACGCTCCCCGACATGACAGCGCCGCCGCCCGAGTCTCTCGCGCCATCCCGTGCCGCAAGGTGAGCCAGCAGCACCAACGACAAAGCGGCCGCGAGCGCTATCAAGACGCCCGGCGACCGTTGCAGGCCGGAAGGAAGAAACCGATCAATCCATCGCTTCATCGAGTTACCCGTTTATTCATGATACCGGAAGGCGACGGCAGTGTCAAAGCACAGGGATGGCGTGAATCACGCTTGCGCGTTTCGGCCACCGTAACTGGCCGCTGGCGTATCCTTGCTGCAGAGCCACCGGGTATGTCGTACACGGCCCGAACCACAGCCCGCCATCGGAGCCGGTATAGCAGCATCTATCCGGGTCTGTATCGCCCCCAATCTGCTACCAGCCGCACTCTTCGGATCCAGGCCTCCCGGCAGCCACCCCGCCGGGTTCACTTACGCACATCCTCAGCGCTTACTTGCCGCTGTCCCGATACTGTGTACAATCGCCCCAGGCGGCCACTGGCGTGTTCCATATAGAGAGGATCGCACCGATGCAAACGCTGCTTGGAAGACACTGGCATCACCTCCCTGCTGCCGAAACCCTCGAATTGCTGGACTCTGACGCCCGGAGTGGTCTCGACATCTTTGAGGTGCAGCACCGCCAGCAGCGCTTTGGGCCCAACGCCCTGACGCCCGCGCGAGGCAAGAGCCCTCTGATGCGCTTTCTCGCGCAACTGGCCAATCCTCTGATCGTCATCCTCCTGGTCGCCAGCGTGATTACAGCCCTGGTAAAGGGGCCGGTAGATGCGCTGATCATCCTCGCCGTCGTGGTGATCAACGCCGTTATTGGCTTTGTCCAGGAGGCCAAGGCCGAGAACGCCATTCAGGCACTGGCCCAGGCCATGACCACCGAAGCAACCGTGATCCGGGCAGGGGAACGGCTGCGGTTACCGGCGACAGAGCTCGTTCCAGGGGACGTTGTTGTGCTGCAGGCGGGAGACAGAACGCCGGCCGACATGCGCCTCCTGAGCTCGCGGGATCTTCAGCTGGCAGAGGCAGCCCTGACCGGCGAGTCGGTGCCCGTCAGAAAGGATGCCGGCGCACAACTGGCTGTCGAGACCGTCCTGGCCGAGCGAAGCACCATGGTCTATGCCTCGACATTGGTGACATACGGCCAGGGCACCGGAGTCGTTATCGCCACAGGCGACAGCACCGAAGTGGGCCGGATATCACAGCTCATCTCGCAGGCTCATGAACTCCAGACTCCCCTCACGCGCCGCATCGCCGAGTTCAGTCGCCTGGTTCTGTATGCCATCCTCGGCCTGGCCGTTGTGGCCTTTGTCACGGGTGTGCTGCGCGGCCAGCCGGTGGTAGATACCTTTACTGCTGCGGTGGCGATGACCGTGGCCATGATCCCCGAAGGCCTGCCCGCCGCCCTGACGGTGACGCTCGCGATCGGTGTCTCGCGTATGGCTCAGCGGCGCGCCATCATTCGTAAACTACCGGCAGTGGAGACGCTGGGCAGCGTCACGGTGATCTGCTCGGACAAGACCGGCACGCTCACACAGAACCAGATGACGACGCAGCGCATTGTAGCCGCGGGCCAGCAGTATACCGTCTCCGGCATCGGGTATAGCCCAGCGGGCGACATTCTGCAGGATGATGGCACACAGGCAACCCTCGACAACTTGCCGGCACTCCGCGAATGCCTGCTCGCCGGCGTGCTGTGTAATGACAGCGATCTGGTCCCCGACCAGGATCGGTGGAGCGCTCAGGGAGATCCTACAGAGGTAGCCCTGCTCGTCAGCGCGCGCAAAGCCGGTCTGGAAGCCGCCGCGGAACAGCAGCGCATGCCAAGAGTGGATGCCATCCCCTTTGATTCCGAGCACCGGTACATGGCGACGCTGCACAGGCCCGGCGGCGAGCCGGCCCAGGCTCAAGAACGACTGGTCTATGTCAAAGGGGGCCTTGAGGTCATTCTGGAACGATGTGCCAGCGCCATGGACATCCACGGAGGACTGGTGCCGCTCGATGTCGAGGAGATCAACCGGGTCGCCGATGTGCTTGCGGCCCAGGGACTGCGCATCCTGGCCTTTGCGCGCGGGGAGCTCCCGCCCGGCACCGACAGCGTGCAGCATGCCGACATCACCTCAGATCTCGTCTTCTTGGGGCTGCAAGCCATTATCGACCCGCCGCGCGAGGAGGTGATCCCGGCAGTCCGGGCCTGCCAGGAGGCCGGCATTCAGGTCAAGATGATCACAGGCGACCACGCGCTGACGGCCGGCGCCATCGCAACGCAGATCGGGCTGTCCAGACAAGCCGGCGATGACACGGCTGGCGGGACCCGCGTACTGACAGGCAGCCAGCTTGCGGACTATAGCGATTCCCAGCTGATCGAGGCAGTCCAGGATGTGGCCGTGTTTGCGCGCGTTTCGCCGGAGCAAAAGCTGCGGCTGGTGGAGGCGTTACAGGCAGAAGGCCAGATCGTGGCGATGACCGGCGACGGTGTCAATGACGGGCCGGCACTCAAACAGGCTAACGTCGGTATTGCCATGGGCATCACCGGCACTGAGGTGGCCAAAGAAGCCGCCGACATGGTACTGACCGACGACAACTTTGCCACCATCGAAGCGGCCGTCGAAGAGGGACGAGGCGTCTTCGACAACTTGACCAAGATCATCGTCTGGGTGCTGCCCACCAGCATCGGTGAAGGCATGATCTTGCTGCTCGCCGTCCTGCTGGGCATTGCCCTGCCCATCCTGCCCGCCCACGTGCTCTGGATCAACACGGTCACCGCGGGGGTGCTCGGTCTGGTGCTCGCCATGGAACCAAAGGAGCCAGGCATCATGCGGCGCCCGCCGCGCGCCCCGGACGCTCCGATACTGACCCGCACACTCATGAGGCGGGTGCTGCTGGTCGGTGTGCTCATTCTCATCGGCGCCTTTGGGCTGTATGAACTGGCGCTCCTGGCTGGCACGGAGATCGATCATGCCCGCACGATTGCCGTCAATGCCATCGTCATGATCGAGGTATTCTACCTGTTCAATTGTCGCTCCCTGACCAGGTCTATGTTCCAGATTGGCCTCGACACAAACCGCTGGGTACTGCTCGGGGTGGTCGGCATGACGCTGCTCCAGATGCTCTTTACCTATGCCCCCTTTATGAACACTCTGTTCCAGACGGCTCCGCTTACACTTACCGACTGGCTGCGCGTGCTGGGTGTCAGTGTCGTGGCCTATGTGATCATCGAGATTGAAAAGGCGGTGGTGCGGCGCCAGGAGATGGCGCCATGAGCATAGCCGGAGGCGCCGCGATCTAGTCCGCAGGCTGCGCTCCGAAAGGCCTGCAGCGTTGGCGAGCGATTCATGACCCCGTACCCGGAGACACGTCCTCCCGATCAGAGGCACGGCAGCGTGACGTGGGTGGCCCATTTGCATCCCGCGCTCATCTGTGTACACTTGGCTCAATTGAGCGAGACAGAGCGATGACCGGGAAGAGTACACTGTGTGGTGCGGCTCAGAGAGTCGGGGGCTGGTGTGAGCCCGATGCCGAGATCATGGTGGAATGGACCCGCGAGCTGTGCGCCGAAAGGGATGGCCGGCTGATGCCACCCAAGTAGTACGCACCGGAGGCGCCCCGTTAACGCAGCGCAGGATATCGGGTTGCGGTTCGATGTATGGCCGGGGCCCCGTATCTGAAGAGAGGTTGGCTCCCTGAATTCTACCCGTCTCTGACGGGTGTTTTTTGTATCAGGCGCCAACAAAGGTGGGTGGCACCGCGAGAGCCTTTGGCTCCTCGCCCCGCTGAGAGTGAATCTCTGTGGGGACGGGGAGCCTTTTGCTTTATCCCCGCAGCAGATGCAGCAGAGGCCGTGAGTTGAGGAGCGATTGCATTCGCCAACGGGAGAGGATGAAAAATGAACACCGGATCCGCAGACCGCAAGACCATAGGCATGCCCCTGGTGCGCGAGGTGCCCTCCGACCTTGAGACGCCCATCTCGGCTCTGTACAAACTTCGCTCCCTGGGTGCCTGCGCGCTCCTGGAGAGCGTCGAGGGCGGCGAGCACATGGCCCGCTACTCCTTCATCGGCACCCGCCCAAGTGCGCTGCTGCAGGCCTGGACCGATCGCATCGTTCTGACTGATGCCGCTGGCCAGCAGACCCGCTTTGATCCGGCAGAGGGTCATGTCCTCGATGTGTTGCGCCGCATCTTGCCCGTATACGCCGGGCCGCTGCCCCACGACCTTCCCCGTTTCACAGGCGGCGCGATCGGCATGCTCGGCTACGATCTCGTCCGCTCCTTTGAGCGGCTGCCCGACGCACCGCCGGACACTCTTGGCCTGCCCCTGGCGTCTCTGGCACTGGTGGATCGCGTCGTCGCCTATGACCATCTCAAGCACCGCCTGCTGGTCATGGTGCACGAACGGCCGGCAGCCTCCCCGGCTGACGCCCGGCAAGAAGCGGAGCAGGCCATGGAGGAGATCCTGGCCTGCCTGGCCGGTCCGGTGCCCTCACCGGATCCGCCCCTGCCCGCGCCGGACATCCGTCCGATGGCAGATTCCACCTTTGGGCAAGATGCCTATGAGGAGGCGGTTCGCCGGGCACGGGAATACATCGCCGCGGGCGACATCTTCCAGGTGGTCCCTTCCCGGCGCATCCACCGCACAACCACGGCCAGGCCGCTGGACCTGTACCGGGCCCTCCGGCGCGTGAATCCCTCGCCCTACATGTTCTACCTGGAGCTGCCCGAGGAACTCACCCTGGTTGGCGCCTCGCCGGAGATGCTGGTGCGCGTCGAGGACGGGCTGGTAACATCACGGCCCCTTGCCGGCACACGGCCCCGTGGGGCGACGCCGGAAGAGGACCGGGCTCTCGAGATCGAACTGCTGGCGGACCCCAAGGAGCGCGCCGAGCACGTCATGCTCGTGGACCTGGCGCGCAACGACCTGGGCCGGGTCTGTGCCTATGGCACGGTGCGCACCCCGCAACTCATGGACGTCGAGCGCTATTCGCACGTGATGCACATCGTCTCCACTGTCGAGGGCCAGCTGGCAGACGACAGGGACGCGCTCGATGCCCTGCAGGCCAGCTTCCCGGCGGGCACTCTATCCGGCGCACCCAAGGTGCGCGCCATGGAGATCATCGATGAGTTGGAGCCGGAACGGCGCGGTCCCTACGGTGGCGCAGTCGGTTATGTCGGCTACTCGGGGAACCTCGATACCTGCATCACCATTCGCACCTGCGTCCTCAAGGGCCAGGATCTGTACATGCAGGCGGGCGCAGGAATCGTGGCAGATTCAGATCCCGCCACAGAGTATCTGGAGACCGAAAACAAGCTCCGGGCACTGACTCGGGCCATCGAACTGGCCGAGGGCCAGACAAGCATCGCAGGAGGTGCGCGATGATCGCTGTAATCGACAACTATGACTCTTTCACCTACAACCTGGTCCAGTATCTGGGCGAACTCGGCGCGCAGGTCTCGGTCTACCGCAACGATGCTGTCACCGTAGATGAACTGGAACGTGCCCGGCCCAGCCACCTGCTCGTCTCCCCTGGCCCGGGGACGCCGGAGCGTGATGCGGGGATCTCCAATGAGGCGATTCGCCGCTTTCACGGGCGCATCCCCATCCTGGGCGTCTGTCTGGGCCACCAGTGCATCGCGCACGTCTTTGGCGGCCACGTCTCACGCGCTCCGGTGCCAATGCATGGCAAGATCTCGCGCATCACGCACCAGGGCGGCCCGCTCTTTGACGGCGTCTCGGGATCGTTTGAGGCCACACGGTACCATTCGCTCATCGTCGAGGAGCCGTTGCCGGAGGCGCTACGCGTGACGGCGCGGGCCAACGATGGCGAGATCATGGCTATCGAGCACCGCGACGCGCCCACCCTGGGCGTGCAGTTCCATCCCGAGTCGATCCTCACCCGCGATGGCAAGCGCATGCTGCAGAACCTGCTGGAAATGGGCACAACCCGGCATGCCACTGCGGCACCGCCCGACACCGTCTCCCTGTCGGCAGCCATTCAGCAGGTGCTGGAGCGCAATCATCTCACGACAGCCCAGGCCGAGTCCGTGATGATGCAGATCATGGACGGCAACGCGACGCCGGCGCAGATCGGCGCCTTTCTGGCCGCCCTGCGCGCCAAAGGCGAGACCATCGGCGAGATCGTCGGGATGGCCCGCGCCATGCGCAGCCACGCCACGCACGTGCACGCCCACCGGCAGCCACTGATCGACATCGTTGGCACCGGCGGCGATGGCGCGCATACGTTTAACGTCTCCACCACGGCCGCCTTTGTCATCGCCGCGGCCGGCCTGGCCGTCGCCAAGCACGGCAACCGCTCCGTCTCCAGCCTGTCGGGCAGCGCCGACGTCTTGCAGGCCCTGGGTGTAAGACTGGACATCACGCCGGAACAGGTGGGCCGCTGCGTAGACGAGGTCGGTTTCGGGTTCCTGTTTGCGCCGGGCCTGCACCCCGCCATGCGGCATGCCATCGGTCCGCGCCGTGAGATGGGCGTACGCACCGTGTTCAACATCCTCGGCCCGCTGACCAACCCCGCGAACGCCTCGATTCAGATCGTTGGCGTGTACGACCGGCAGTTGGTTGAGCCGCTGGCCCATGTGCTGGCGGACCTGGGCTCTGTAGCCGCCATGGTTGTGAGCAGCGTCGACGGGCTTGACGAACTCTCGGTTACCGGGCCCAACCTGGTCGCGGAATTGAAACAGGGAGCCGTCTCGACGTACACGCTCGACCCCGCTGACCTCGGGCTGCAGCGTGCCACGCTCAGCGACATACGCGGGGGGAGCGCCGAAGATAACGCGGTGATCACGCGCGACATCCTCGCCGGACAGCGTTCGCCCCGGCGCGACATGGTGTTGCTCAACGCTGCGGCTGCGCTCTTGATCGCCGGTCGCGTGACCAGCCTGCGCGAAGGCGTCAGCCTGGCGGCGGAGCTCATCGACTCGGGGCGCGCCGCGGACGTGCTGGCGCGTCTGGTGGCCTACACCCAGGAGGCCGCATGATCCTGGACGAACTGGTCGCGCGCTCACGGGAACGTGTGGCCGTCGCCAAACTGCTGGAGCCCGAGAGCGCGCTACGCGAGCAGATCGCTCACGCGGCACCTGCCACAGGCCCCTCCTTTGCCGACGCGTTGCGCGCGCCGGGCATCTCGCTGATCGCCGAGATCAAGCGCGCCTCGCCCTCCCGGGGTACGCTGAACGCCCGGCTTGACCCCGGCGAGCAGGCGTTGCGCTACGCCGCGGCAGGCGCGGACGCCATCTCTGTGCTGACCGAGCCCACCCGTTTTGATGGCAGCCTGGAGGACCTGCGTGCGGTCCACGCCGCGCTCGCAGCCGCTGGCATGTCCCGGCCCCTCTTGCGCAAGGATTTCATCGTGGATGAATACCAGTTGCTGGAGGCGCGCCTAACGGGGGCGGCAGCCGTCCTCCTGATCGTCGCCGCGCTGAGCCCGGATACATTGGCTCGCCTGCATGAGGAGGCGCTGGCACTTGGCCTGATGCCGCTGGTGGAGGTGCACACGGAAACGGAGGCGCGTGCCACCTGGGCGCTGCAGCCCGTGGCCGTAGGGATCAACAACCGCGACCTGCGCACTTTTACCGTAGACATCGAGACTACCGCCAGGCTGCGGCCGCTCCTGCCACCGGGAGCGCTGGCCGTGGCCGAGAGCGGGATTCACACCCCGGAGCAGGTGCGCCGGCTGGCGGCCGTCGGGATCGACGCAATCCTGGTGGGCGAGGCCCTGGTGACGGCACCGGACACGGGCGAGGCAGTGCGCGCCCTCAAGGAGGCCGGCCGGTGACGGTGATCAAGGTCTGCGGCATGACCCGCACCGAGGATGCCCTTGACGGCGGCGCATGTGGCGCCGATCTATTGGGTTTTATCTTTTATCATGCCAGCCCGCGCTACATCTCACCAGAAAAGGCCGCAGAGATCGCGCAAGCGGTCCGGGTAGAACACCCTTCCGGTAGCCCCCTGCTGGTGGGCGTGTTCGTGGACGCCCCGGCGGAACAGGTACGCGCCGTCTATGCGCAGTGCGGCCTGGACCTGGTACAGCTTCACGGGGACGAATCGCCCGCGTACGCCGCCAGCCTGGGCCTGCCGTACATCCTCGCGAGGCGCGTGGGGCGCCCTGGGGCGCTGGAGAACCTCGACCATTACGAGCCGTGGGCCTACCTGCTGGATAGCTACGACCCGGCGCGGCCAGGCGGATCTGGCGAGGCCTGGCGCTGGAGCCGGATGGAGACAACCCTGCCACACGGCGCGCGCCTTGTGCTGTCCGGGGGCCTGACGCCCGCCAATGTGCAGGAGGGCCTGCGAGCCGTGCGTCCCTGGGGCGTCGACGTGGCCTCCGGTGTAGAACAGCGGCCGGGCATCAAGGATCCCGAGCGTGTAGCGGCATTCATAGCACGAGTCAAGGAGTACGACCGGCATGACC
>CAZMAI010000004.1:0-41159 GCA_964564195.1 uncultured Anaerolineales bacterium
GCCCACGCCCGGGATGCTCAGCAGGAGTCGCCAGGTAGTGGGATGAGCGGTACGAACGGCCCGGATCAAGGCATTTCGGATGATGCTGCTTTCCTGAACCAGGTGCTGGAGTTGACGGATCTTGCTTTGCAGCACGGCCTCTCGCTGGCGGGTGGAGAAACCGATGGAGGCGCAGGCCGAATCGTAAAGAGACTGAGCCGTAATCCGAGATCGTCTTCCGGAAGGCAGATCTGTGAAGGCGCCTCCAGTTGTGCAGGCGTGGCCTTGGCGATAGCGTGTGCGGAGGGGAAAGCCAGCAGGAGCCCCAAGATGCGCTGGGAGAAGAGACTACTGGAGCCAGCTAGCTCGGGAAAGAGGGCGTGTACTTGTTGGCGGACCTGGGTTTTCAGGCGCGCCACTTGCTGAGTGATCTGCTCGTACTCGGCGGCGAGCGCCTGGAGATCATCCCGTAACTCGCAGGGCTGCACGGTAGCAGGGGGCAACTGCGCGATAAAGTGAAGAATGGTGCGTGCATCGATCGCATCAGTCTTGGTGCGGCGCAGGGACTGTGCACGGCGGAAACGGGTGATCAGTAGCGAATTGAGCTGCAAGACGCGGCCGTTCCGCTGAAGGAGCCAGGACAGAAGAGGTTCTGTGTAAGGGCCAGAGGCCTCGAGGCCGAAGACGAAGGCCTCAGGGAAAGGCCCATAGGGCTCCAGGAAGCGGATCAGGTCGGCGAGCCCTTCTCGGGAAAGGGAAAAGGCTCGCACGGCCTCAGTATCGCCGTCACCGACGGCCACGGCGATACTATCCTTGGCGAGGTCGATACCGACGGGTGTTCGAGAGGTGTCCAGGTCCATGACAAGTCCTTTCTTTATGGTTCTCGGGCGGGGATGGAAGCCGGAAGACAACCTTCCCCCTGGCCTCCTTCATAACACGGGCTCAAGGCCCAACCAACTAATCCAGAGTTGGAAGATCGGAGATACCCTCCTTGACGGACTCGATGGCCCACAACCCATGCCATCCTCCGATCTCCCATCCCCGCCCGAAACCAGGCTAGTAGATATCTACTCATATCTCTAGTAGGAGGAACCCATGACGTCTGTCGAACAGCCTGCCGAACAGCCCGCCCTCAACGAACTCCTGCGTCAAGCCGACGACGCCTACCATACGCTCGAACTCGACGCTGCGCTGGCGCATTACCAGCAAGCCGCCGCATTAGATCCCGCAGCATACGAGGCTCACCTCGGTGTAGCCCGGACGTTCACCCGCATGCGCCTCCGGGACCAGGCGCTGGAAGCCTGCAGTCGCTGCATCGATCTGGATCCAGCGCGCTTTGAGGCCTACGCCACCCGCGCGACACTGCACTTTCTCGCCGATGAACTCGACGAGGCCGAGGAGCAGGCGCGCGCCGCCCTCGAGAGGGCAGATCACGCCCACGAGTCGTGGCTCACGCTGGCGCAGATCTACTGCGACCGCCACGACTTTGGCAGGGCCGACGAGTACATCGACGAGGCTCGCCAGCGGGTCGAGGCGCTGCCCGCAGGCCAGGAGCGCGATGAACTGACGGCCATGACGTGGCACGTGCAGACCTACCGTCATCTGCTCGCCAACGAGGCCGATGCCGCCCGAGAGGCCGCCCAGCGCGTGATCGAGATGGAGAGTGCCAGTCCCTACGCCGCCGCGCTGGCTTACTCCAACCTTGGAATCATGGAGACGCGGGCGCGCCACTATGACCAGGCCATCGTCTATCTGGAGCGCGCCTACAGCACCAATCCGCACTTTTATCGCGCCGCGGGGGCCCTGGGTCGGGTCTTGATTATGCGCGGTCAACACGCGCGCGCCGCGGAGGTGCTCGAACCGGTCGTCGGTCGCGATGGCAGTGAGAACGGCGAGTCGCGCTATGCGCTGGCGGTGGCGTTGGCCAAGAGCGGGCGCCGCCCCGAGGCACGCACTCAGTATCGCCAGGCATTGGTAGAGGGCCTCAAGGGGTTCTCGCGGATCATGGCCTGGTGGCAGATGGCCTGGCTGCAGGATGGCGTCAGATACGCACTGCTCGGAATCTGCGTCGCGGCGTTTGTGCTCTGGGTCGTCGCCGGACAACCCTCTCAGCAGGCCATTACCCTCGTAGTGATGGTCGGCGTGCTGGTCGTCCTACAGCGGGTGTTTCCCAGACGCAAGTGACGGCGAGGAAAGCGGCATGTCCAGGACGAGTGTGTGGCAAGACGCCCACGCTTGTTCCGCCGGATTCCCCATGCTATGATCGGTCCATGCTACGCTCAGGGAGTGCATCGGTGAGCATCGCCAGCATACTCTCCATTCCAGATCGCCTCGTAACCGCCCTGCAAAGCCCGGACAGGCGCATCAGGGTGCTGGCCATCATCCTGTTCTGCCTGGCGGTGGCATTGCCTGTGGGCGCCATCATCGGTTTGCTGGGGGTTACTTTTGGAATTGCAGCGCTCATCGCGCTGGTGCTGGCTTACCTGATGATCCGCAGCCTCATGGTGGGGCTTGTGGTCCTCATTGGCGTGATCTTGTTGCTTCCCTTTGCTGCGCTTCCCATCGACATCGGGTTTTCTCCGACCTTTCTCGATCTGGCCCTGGGGGCAGTGTTCTTTGTATGGATTTCACGTTTCGTTGCACACAAGGACCGTGAGTTCGTCGCCCATTCCCCCACCCTCCTGGTGCTGACCTTTGTGCTGCTGGCCGTGTTTTCCTTTATCGCCGGCCTCAGCCATGCTCCCCTCACAGCGAACGTCCTGAGACACCTGCTCGAGATCCTGCTGAGCATCCTGTTGTTTATCCTGATCATCAATGCCGTGCGCACGCCGGGACAACTGCGAATTCTGGTGACGGTCATGATCATGGCCGGCGCCATCTCAGCTGCGATTGGCATTTTCCTGTACCTGCTGCCGGAGCATCTGACAGTGCGACTGCTCTCGACGCTCAGCGTGGTTCGGTATCCGAGCGGCACCGAGGTGTTGCGCTACATCGAGGATGACCCTTCACGCGCCTTGCGTGCCACATCCACGTCGATTGACCCCAACGTGCTGGGGGGCGCCCTCATCTTTGTCACCTCAATCACAACGGCTCAGCTGTTCGCCGAGCGGCCACTGCTCTCCAGACGCTGGCTGGTGGTCAGTATCGTGCTCATGGGCGTCTGTCTCATTCTCACCTTCTCGCGGGGATCGTTCTTTGGTCTGGCAGTGGCCATCTTTGTTCTGGCACTGTTGCGTTACCCGAAACTGCTGTGGATCGGCCTGGTCGTGCTCATCGCCCTGTACTTTTTGCCTTTTACCCAGACCTATGTCGACCATTACCTCAGCGGGCTGCGCGGCGAGGATCTCGCGACTCAGATGCGCTTTGGTGAGTATAAAGATGCCCTGATCCTGATATCGCGCTACCCCTGGTTTGGCGTGGGTTTCTCGGGCACGCCCGATGTCGATACGTATCTGGGCGTGTCGAACGTCTACCTGCTGATCGCCGAGAACATGGGCGTCATCGGACTCCTGGCCTTTCTCGCGACGCTCATCACGCATCTTGCCGCCGGCGTCAGAGCCCTTCGTTCCCCTCGGACCCGAAACCGCGTCTCCGCGACCACGATCGGCCTCTACATCGCCGTAATCGGCGCCATGGCCGGCGGTCTGCTGGATCATTACCTGTTCAACCTCGTGTTTCCCCACGCCTCGTCCCTGCTGTGGCTGACCATGGGCCTTGGGGCGGCCAGTCTGCACATGGACCTCGCCGTTGCTGCACCGGCACGGGTAGAGCGCAGTCTCCTCGAAGAGTTGATTGACGCCTAAAAGTCGCCCTGCGGTTTGGCTCAGAGCCCTACCGTCACTATAATGACTGTGTCAGGTGCTGACCCGCGCGTGCCGCTCACACCAAGGAGACTGCATTGGATAGAACAGGTCGGGTAGCCCGTGTGATGGGCGCCGTCGTTGACGCGCGCTTTGACGTGGGAAGCCTGCCCGGGATAAACCATGCCTTGCGCATCAGCCGACCGCCCCTGGACGACCTGATTATTGAAGTCCAGGAACATGTCGACTCGCGTACGGCGCGCTGCATCGCAATGTCGTCCACGTCCGGGCTCAAGCGCGGGCTGCCCGTCCACGATACAGGCCAGCCTATCCAGGTACCTGTAGGTCGCGCAACGCTGGGGCGCATCTTTAACGTCCTCGGTGAACCGATCGATCGCGGCCCGGCACTGTCACCGGACACACCCTACCGCTCACTGCACCTTAATGCCCCCTCTTTGAGCAGTCAGAGGCTTTCGACCAACGTCCTCGAGACGGGGCTAAAGGTCATCGATCTGCTCACCCCGTACGGCCAGGGTGCCAAGATCGGCCTCTTTGGAGGCGCCGGTGTGGGCAAGACCACGCTGGTCATTGAGCTCATTCGCCACAGCACCGAAGACCAGGGCAGCTATGCACTCTTCGCCGGGGTCGGCGAGCGCACCCGCGAGGGCAACGATCTGTGGCTCGACATGAAAAACAGTGGGGTCCTGAACAACACGGTGCTGGTCTTTGGCCAGATGAACGAGCCACCCGGAGCGCGCCTGCGCACGCCGCTCACCGCCATGACCATCGCTCAGAGCTTTAGAGATGAGTCGGAGCGCGACGTGCTCCTGTTCATTGATAACGTCTACCGATACGTACAGGCCGGCTCAGAGGTCTCGGCGATGCTGGGGCGGCTGCCAAGTGCGGTGGGTTACCAGCCTACCCTGGCCACCGAGATGGGCGAACTGCAGGAACGGATCACCACAACACTTCAGGGCGCCATCACATCGGTGCAGGCCGTTTACATCCCCGCAGACGACATCACAGACCCGGGCGTCGTCGCCGCCTTTGCCCATCTTGACGCGATCACCGTCCTGACGCGAAAGCTCTCCAGCCAGGGCTTTTATCCAGCGGTGGATCCCCTCGAATCGTCCTCCAAGATGCTGGATGCGCGTTACGTCGGTGCACGACACGTGCGCATCGCGGCAGAGACCAAGGCCGTCCTGGCCAAATACCAGGAGTTGCAGGATATCATCTCCATCCTGGGGGCAGACGAGCTCTCACCGGAGGACCAACTCACGGTGCACCGGGCCCGCAGGCTGCAGCGCTTTTTGACGCAGCCCTTTTATTCTACAGAGCAGTTCACGGGCATCCCTGGCACCTTTGTTCCGTTGGAAGAGACCCTAACCGGGTTTGAAGAGATCCTGGCGGGCGAGCATGACGATCTCCCCGAGCAGGCCTTCTACATGGTGGGCAGCGTTTCCGACGCCCGCAAGAAGGCAGAGACACTATGAGTGTCGAGCGTCAAGATGCCGTCCTGCTGCGCGTGTTGACGCCGGAAAGGGTCATGTTTGACGCTCCCGTGCAATGGCTCCAGGTCCCTCTTGAGGACGGCATGCTCGGCGTGTGGCCCGGCCATGCGCCACTGATTGGAGCGCTTCGCGCAGGCGAGATCACGGTCATGCGGGATGGGGCCGAGCAGTCCCTGCCAGTGGGTCCCGGCGTGCTGTTGATCGATGAGACACACTGTGTGGTCCTGTACACTGAGGCTGTCGATCTCACCGACGATCGCGACCTGGATGCCCTTGTGGACGAGATGGAGTCGGCAATGCAGGAGACCTTTGGCCTGGCCGATCTAGAGTCGATCCAGGAGCAAGATCGATGACCATCGTGCCCTCCCTCGTCACGGGGCTAATCCTGGGCGCGCTGGCCATGTGGGCGCATATGACGCTGCTGCGCGGCGCCATAGCCAGAGCAATCTCGGGTCCAACTGTCGATAACCGGGGCCACATTCTTCGCACGGCCCCTTTGCGGATCGCGATCTGGCTACCTGTACTTTACTTGGTCGGCCGCATGGGGCTGGCCGCATGTCTGGGAGCGCTGGCCAGCATGCTGCTGATGCGCGCCCTGCTGGTTGGATGGATGTTGCCTGATGTTGCCTAGCCACCAAGGACACGCCGGTGGGAATTGAGGGTGCCTTTCCCCAGGTGCTGTGGACGGTCGGCGGCGTGCCGATCAAAGACTCGGTGTTCTTCACCTGGCTGATTATTGCCGTGCTGGTCGTATCCGGCGCGCTGGCCTATAGGAAATTCAGCGCAGAGAGGCCCGCCACCTGGCAACTGGCGATTGAATATGGCATGGAATATGTCGAGTCGCTGATCACAGACACGATCGGGCGAACATTGCCGCAGACCGTGCCCTATTTGGCAACCATGCTCCTGTACATTGGTCTGGCAAACATTCTGGGGCTCTTTCCAGCGATGCGCTCGCCAACGCGAGACATCAATACGACCGCAGCCCTGTCCATCGTTTCGCTGATCTCGACGCAGTTCTATGGCGCGCAGCACAGGGGCATCAAGAAGCAGTTCCTGAGTGTGTTTGAACCGGTTGCGTTGATGTTTCCCCTGAACCTGATCAGCATCGTAAGCCGGGTGATGTCCATGGCCCTGCGTCTGTTCGGCAATGTCATTGCGGGAGAGATCGTTGGCTTGACCATCTTTTCGCTGGTGCCAGTGTTTGCTCCTTTGGTATTCTATCTGTTGTCCATGATCACAGGGCTGTTGCAGGCTCTCGTGTTCACGGTGCTGACCATCGCGTTCATCGCGGACGCCATGAAACTCGACGAGTAGTGCGTGGCGCCCACCCAATCCAGAGAGGAATCGGTATATGCAGCCAGAACTAGCGCTTCAGTTTGCGAATGTGACGACGATCGTCGTCGGCGCAGCGATCGTCCTGGGCACGATCACTGCGGCCATCATGGAGGGGCGTGCCGTCAACCGCGCCTTTGATAACATGGCGCGGCAGCCCAGCGTCGCAGACAGAATCCGGGGTCTGATTTTCGTCACCCTGGCACTCCTCGAGTCAACCGCCATCTATGTCCTGCTGATCTGTCTGATTCTCTTGTTTGCCAATCCATTTGCAGACGCCTTTGGGTTTTAGGGAGGCGTATAGATGCTGGATCTTGACTGGCGTACGCTTCTCTTCCAGATCCTGAACTTTGGCGTCATCGTGCTGATCCTGGCAAAGCTGGTGTTCCAGCCGCTGAGAAGCAAGCTGGCTGAACGCGGACAGACGATCAGCGATGCACTACAGGCGGCGCAGGATCAGGAGGCAGAGGCTGAGCGCCATCGCGCCCACTGGGAAGCCCGTCGCGCACAGGCCGAGGCCGACGGTGAAGAGATTATTCGCGCTGCAGAGGCACGTGCACAGGAACGTGCCGCTCAAATTCTTGGTGAGGCGCGAGAACAACTCGACCGCCTCACGGAAGAGATGCGCACCGATCTCGACCACGAGCGCGATGAAATCATCTCCCAGCACTATGAGGATATCCTGGAGGGAGTGATGGCGCTCTCAGCCAATATCGTCCGCTCCGTCACCACAAGGCGCACACACGACGACCTGGTGGCCAACTTTGTTGCTACCATACTCAGGACGCCACCAGAGCGGGTCGAAGAGTATCGCTCGTCCATGGTTGGCCGTGTCCCTGCTGCCTTTGTCACGACACCCGTCGCGCTGTCACCTGATCAGGCCAAGACCCTCGCCGACGCCCTGTCCTCCCTGCTCGACCGCAGGGTGGAGGTTCGCGAAGCCGTTGACCCCAGTATCATTGCCGGCATCCAGGTACGCATTGCGGACCAACTGATGGAGAACAGCATACGGCAGCAGTTGGTACAGATCAGAGATGCCGTGCGCGTCGATTTTGTATCCAAACAGGGCCTGAACAGCCAATGACCGATCAACGCGAACACACGGAGCAGCCGTTACAGCAAGGGCAATCTACAGGCCAAGAAGATGATGGGCTGACTCTCGCCGATGCCATCTTGAGCGGCCACGGCGCCACAACTAGCCCTGGTCCGAACATCGCGGGTCCTTTGGCCGCGCTCCTGGATTCCGTGGCAACCATCTGCGGGGGCGAGCGCGCGCCAATCCGGGTCAGGGACATGGACATCATGCCGCGAACCAGTCTCACGAGCATCCCGCTCTGGGGGGTCACCGAGGGGGCTCGGCTGAGCGTTGGCTCTGGTTTCTTTGAGCGCCTGCACCGCAATTCGGCACAGACGGTTCAGAATCTACTGGGAACTGTCACCACGGTCAGCGCGGGATCGCGGGCGGGGCTTCAGATCCAGCCGGTGGGCACGGTCAAGCAGGTGGGAGAGGGCGTGGCCTCCGTCTGGGGGCTTCCACAAGCCACCACCGATGAGTTGCTGCTCTTTCCAAACTCGGTGCTCGGTCTCGTCATGAATCTCGACGCGAACCAGGCCGACTGCATCCTGCTGGGGCCCGCGGAGGGCATCCAGGGCGGCGATATCGTTTGGGCGACGGCGCAGCGCGCGACGGTGCCCGTGGGAGAGAGGTTGCTTGGCCGCATCATCAGTCCTCTGGGGATTCCTCTCGATGGCAGGGGCCCCTTGTATATTGAGGAGCGCCGGCTGATCGAGAGTGAAGCCGTAGGCGTAGTGGATCGCGAACCGGTTTCTGTGCCCCTGCACACGGGAGTCAAGGCTGTTGACGCCATGATCCCGATCGGCCGCGGTCAGCGCGAGCTCATCATCGGCGACCGACAGACTGGCAAGACGGCCATTGCTCTGGATGCCATCATCAGTCAGAGAGACACAGAGGTCATCTGCGTCTATGTCTGCATCGGACAGCGAGCCAGCTCTGTACTGCAAGCGGTACGCATCCTTGAGGAAGCAGGCGCCATGGATCATACGATCATCGTCGTGGCAGCACCGGATGATCCTCCTGCCTTGCTCTACCTCGCCCCGTACGCAGGTGTGGCCATTGCCGAGTCGTTTATGGACGAGGGACACGACGTCCTGATCGTCTATGACGACCTTACCAAACACGCCGACGCCTATCGTGAGATATCGCTGCTGTTGCGTCGCCCTCCGGGCCGTGAAGCCTACCCCGGAGATGTCTTTTATCTGCACTCGCGCCTGTTGGAGCGCGCCTGTCGGCGAAACGAGGAGGCTGGCGGGGGCAGCATCACGGCTTTGCCGATAGTAGAGACGCGTCGTGGCAACATCTCCGCGTATATCCCGACTAACCTGATCTCGATCACCGATGGCCAAATCTACCTCGACCCTGACCTCTTTAACCAGGGATCCAAGCCCGCTATCGATATTGGCCAGTCGGTCTCGCGCGTCGGCGGGTCGGCACAGACGCAGGCTATGCGTCGTGTCAGCGGTCAGCTCCGTTTGACGCTCTCGCAATACGAGGAAGTGGCGCACTTTTCACGATTTGGCACCGAGATCGATAGGGCCACGCGCCAGCAATTGGTGCGAGGTGAACGGCTCAGGCGCGTGTTGCGCCAGCTGCCCTATGAGCCTCTGCCCCTCGCTCGCGAGATCGTGATACTGCTGGCTGTTGATTTGGGCTACCTCGACGAAGTGGACGTCGAGGACATCGAGCGTTACGAGGCCGGCCTCTGGACGCATATAGAGCGTACCGCTGCCCGCGCGCTGCGATCGATCACTGAAGAGCCCCGCTTGAGCTCGTCCTCCGAGCAGGAATTGCGCCAGGCGATCGAGACCTACACAAAGCAGTTCTCCTGACATGGAAGATATCGAACAGATCAGGGAGCGGCGCGACAACATCGAAGCCATCGAGCCCATCGTCACTTCGATGCGCACCATCAGCGCAGGCAGCTGGCGCCAGGCGCTACAGCGGCGCGAGGCAAGTACCAGCTTTAGCGAATATCTGCGGTGGGTGCTCTCCTCCACAGTTCATCTGGTGCCGCAGCGCTCCCTGCAAGCGCTGGGAGTGCGCCAGGGGACAGAGCCGCCCCGGCGACCCCTGCTTGTGGTCATCAGCTCACAACGCGGTCTCTGCGGTGCCTATAACGATCTGGTGGCGCGCGGTGCCGACCAGTTGATTACGAGCCAGGCCGTGCAGAGCGACGAGGTGCAGGTGGGCGCGCTGGGCGGGCGCGGGGCAGCCTACCTGCGCCGCCTGGGCAGACAGATCAGCCTGGAGTGGCCGCTACCCACCTCCCGAGTCGCTACCATGGACCTGGTGAACCAGGTTGCCAGCGACTTGCGTGAGGAAATGTCCGAGGGCACGACTGATGCGGTCTATATCCTATACTCTCCCTATCGCGCTGGCACGCTGTCCCCGGTGGTCTCAGAGAGATGGCTGCCTGTGGACGAGAGCATCCTCCCCAGAACCGCCGCCGAGGGGCCAGAGATCATCATTGAGGGCGATCCTGTCGCTCTCTTTCAACGCGCACTGACGGAGTGGACGACTGCGCGCCTGTATCGGATGATCATCGAAGCGGCCGCGAGTGAGCAGGCCGCGCGCTATCGTGCGATGGACACGGCCAGCAGCAACCTGGCACGGGTGATCGAAGAGTTGACGTTGCAGTATCACTCTGCCCGACAGCACGCCATCACCATGGAGATGCTCGACCTCGCCGCCGGCGCCGAAGGCACTCGCGGGCAAACACAGGTTTCTGATATCTGATGCCCTCGAACCTTTGCCTGCCGGGTTAGGCCAGGTGTGCCGCGGCCAGCACAGTCGTGGATTAAAGGGGGAAAGCGGTGTGGAATCGGGTCATCCTGGTAACATGTGGCATGGTTATCGGCTGGGGAACAGCCAACTATCTGACCTGTGCCCCCGGCGATCTGCCGCGTCACCGTTACCGGATTGGCTTGGGTTTAGCCATAGCCCTTGCACTCGCCCTCTGGATGGGATGGACGCGCCCCGCCAGCGGAATTGCAGCAGCCGCCATCGTGGCATTCTGTGCGCTCATCGCCTATGCCGCCCGAGCACGCCAGGTGTCGTCTAGCCGTGAGCAGGCGATCATGGCATATACCGAAACAGGCCAACCAGAGCAACCGTGCGCGGTAGTACTGGTAACACTGGCACACCCGGAATACTACGAGGGCCCCGAACACTGGGTCGCTCATCTGCGGCCCGCGGGTGCCGCCACCCGCCAGGACTCGCACTGGTTCTCCAGACCCAGGATCCTCGCCCGCATCAGGCGCTCTTACACAACCGGGGAGGCGTCTCCGGGTACGGCTCAGGCACTCACCGCGCTGTCAGAGCAACTCACCCTGCGGCTGGATAATAGCTGCCTGGTGAAAAAGGCTCATCCCTTTGCGGCTCCTACCGTAGCCAGCCAGCTGTTATCGCTAGCCCTGCAGCAGGTGCAGCGGATCGTCGTCATTCCGGTTGACCTTCCCGAACAGCACATGTCAGCGATGACCGAACAGGTCGCCCTATCCAGGGCGGACCAGCAAGGGCCGTCTGTGGTGCTACTCGACAATGTACCGCTGGGCATATGGACGGAGGAGGCCGCTACTCAGGAGCTCGATGCTCTTGTCCATGGTCATCAACTGACTGGAAGAGTCACGATGCCGGACGAGGCGGTGGAGCACCTGACGCATACGATCCAGCGGTCCCTGCACAGCACCGATCCCGCTGCTCCTCGTCCAGAACTCGCCCTAACCAGCGGAGCAACGACACAGGCGAATTCATAAGGCTAGAGAACGATCTGGGGGTATCCATGCCAGACACACAACCTGAAGCCACGACCATCTTTATTTTTGGGGCTTCGGGCGACCTGACCCGCCGTAAACTCATTCCAGCCATTCACAGCCTCAACTGTGAGGGCCTGCTGCACCGACACACCCGGATTATCGGGTCCGCCCGTAGCGTCCTTGACCATGATCAGCTCTCTGCATCCCTGCTGGAGGGCGTATCCGACTATGCGCGCCTCAAGCCGGGGATGTGCGAGCGCTGGGACCTGTTCAGCGAGCGCATTTTCTACCAGGCCGGCGACTATGACGACCCGGAGACATACCATCAGCTGGAAGCACTCCAGGCCAGATTGGATGAGACCGGTAATCCCGCTCCGAACAGGCTCTTTTATCTTGCCATACCCCCGGCGCTCTACCCCGAGGTCATCCGGCGGATCGGCGAGTCGGGCCTGAACGAGAATCAGAGGGGATGGTCGCGCATCGTCATCGAAAAGCCCTTTGGCTCGGACCTGGCGAGCGCGCGCAAGCTGAACGATGTCCTCCACGCCGTCTTTGATGAGTCGCAGATCTACCGCATCGACCACTATCTGGGGAAGGAGACGGTACAGAATATCCTGTTCTTCCGTTTTGGCAATGCTATCTTTGAGCCCCTCTGGAATCGCAGTTATGTTGACCATGTTCAGATCACCATGTCGGAGACCGTCGGTGTTGGACATCGGGGAGGATACTATGACCGGGCCGGTGTCCTTCGAGACATGTTCCAGAACCATCTGCTGCAGCTCTTGACGTTAACCGCGATGGAGCCGCCCTCCGTGCTCAACGCGAAAACATTGCGTGATCAGAAAGCGCAGGTGCTGCAGGCCCTGCGCCCCCTTTCCCCAGCCGATGGCATCTATGGGCAGTACGACGGTTACCGGCAAGAGCCGCACGTGGCGCCGGACTCGCAGACACCGACCTTTATCGCGCTTCGTCTGTTCATCGATAACTGGCGCTGGCGCGATGTTCCCTTTTATGTCCGCTCCGGCAAAAAACTCTGCCACAAGACAACAGAGATCACGCTGCAGTTCAAGGCGGTCCCCCACCGTCTGTTCCTGGACGCCGGCGAGTTGCCGCCCAACCGGCTTTCTCTGGTTATCCAGCCAAACGAGAGCGTCCACCTGCGCTTTGAGGCCAAACAGCCAGGCTCCGGGATGCGCGCCGAGCCGGTAAACATGGTTTTTCGTTACGGAACCCACTTTGGTGATTACGCCCTCCCTGACGCCTACGAGCGACTGCTGCTGGATGCGATCCAGGGCGATGCCTCGCTATTCGCCCGGAGTGACGAGATTGAGCTGGCCTGGCGCTTGACGGACGAACTCACCGTGCCAGTGGAACCCTACGTCTACGCTGGGGGCAGTAGCGGTCCCACACAGGCAGACTCCTTTATCGAACGCGACGGACATCGCTGGTTCCCGATGGACGAAAATCACCCACACGACTACCCGGAAGACGATGGTCAGAGTGACAGCGAGGACGAGGACTGACCAGGTGCTGCCAGAGACTTGACTCTGTTGCCAATGCCGAAAGGTTTGACGCTGCTCATTCAGGGGTGTATCATTCCTTTCTTGGTGCAGTGCGGCACCGGTGACGTCCGCCAGGGCGAGAGCTCGGAGCACGCATGAACAACAAGAGACAGATCGCTGGCCTTGCTACGGAGCTGGGCATGACCATGGGCCTGACCGCAGCTGGGCTGATCTTCCTCGGACTGTGGGTCGGAAGACAGGTTGACGACCTCCTCGGCACAGCCCCATATGCGACGATCCTCCTGCTCATTGCTGGCATCGTCATCGGTCAGATCGCGATCATCCGCCTGGCCATCCGCACGAGAGAGTATCTGAACGACAGCGACACAGCCGGCTATGCTTTTTCGGGACTGGGCAACGGGCTCAAGACAGCTGTCAAGGCGCTGGCGTTGGTAGCGCTGCCGGTAATCCTACGACTGCCTGGCCTGTGGCTTGATCGGTATCTGGGCACTGAGATTGTCTTTTCGTTGGTTTTGGTCGTTCTAGGACTGGTGATCGCAGTGGTGGGCTTGCTAAGCATTGTCGAATCTATGCGTGCGACAGACCGCGAGGGAGATAGCACGTGATCAAAAAGGTACTGATCGGGCTCGCGATCGTCGCGGTTATTGGCGCGAATTTGTACGCACCGCTGCGGCTCGACGAGCTGAATATTGTGATCAGCGCTGAGGTGCTGTTCGAGGCGGGACCATTCGTTGTCACCAACTCGATACTTACGACCTGGGTCGTTATGGCCATACTTACGATCCTGGCATGGATCGTTCGCAGGCGGATGGTGGAATCCCCCGCGCCCCGCTCTGCTCAGAATATCGTGCAGACCGTCTTTGAAGGGTTGTTGGGCTATCTCGAGCGCTTTGCCGGACCACTGGCGCGCAAGTACTTTACCATCGCCGCTAGCTTTTTCATCTCGATCCTTGCGATGAACCTGTTCTCCCTATTCCCGGGTTTCGGAAGTATCGGTCTCTGGCGGGGAGAGGGCGAGGTGAGGGAGTTTGTACCGCTGCTGCGCGGTGCCACAGCCGACCTCAACACCACGGTCGCGCTCGCCTTACTGTCGGTACTCTCTGCACAAGTCTTTGGCGTCTATATTCAGGGGCCTCTCACTTACGTCGGCCGCTTTATTCGCATCGGGTCATTCATAGAGTTCTTTCGGCAGTTACCGTCTGCCAAGGTCCAGCCTGGATTGCTCCTCAACGGCGTCCTTGAGCTCTTTATCGGCGTGCTAGAGATATTTGAGGAGCTCACCAAAGTGGTCTCGTTCTCCTTTCGTCTTTTCGGGAACATGTTTGGGGGCGAGGTTCTGCTCCTGGTGATCGCTTTTATCCTGCCCTATGTCATATCTTTGCCCTTTATCGGGCTGGAGATCATGTCCGGATTCGTCCAGGCCGTGATCTTTACAATTCTGAGCACCGCCTTTGCTGTTCGTGCTGCATCGACACACGGCTGACAGGCTAGACGGCAGTTGCAGCAAGTTCCTATGTAGGAGTAACGCATGGAAATCACACCGGATCTCGTGGCAGGGTTGACAATCGCACTGGGGAGCCTGGGCCCGTCCATCGCAATCGGCAGGCTGGCGTCAGCAGCCATGGAGGCGCTGGGCCGCAACCCGGAGGCAGAGCGCGCTGTGAGCACAAACCTCATCATCGCTCTGGCCTTTACAGAGGCCATCGCCATCTACGCTCTTGTCGTGGCGCTCGCCGTCAAGTTTGTCTCGTAGATGAGCCGGGTTACGAAAGGAAGTCGCCGTGGGTGAACTAGGACTTGACCCGCGTCTGCTCTTGTCACAGATTGTCAACTTTGCGTTGATGGTCTTGATCCTGCATCGCTTGCTTCACAAACCACTGTTGGCTGCGCTTGAAGCGCGTGCCAGGCGCGTTGAGGAGAGCCTGGCCAAGGCCAGAGCCGCCGACGAGTTGCTGGCCGCGATGCAGCAACGGTACAGTGAGGAGATCGACCGGGCGCAACGCGAGGCGCACGACATCATTGAGCAAGGCACGCAGTCTGCGGAACAGCAGCGCCAGGAAATCCTCGCGGCGGCCCGGGAGGAAGCCCAGCAGATTATCACACGCGCGCAAACACAGGCCGAGCGCGAGCTGCAGCTGGGCGAGATCGCTCTCAGACAGGAGATCGTCGACCTGTCCATTGCTGCAGCATCCCAGGTGATCGGCCAGGACCTGGATGAGGCCGACCACCACAGGCTCATCGAAGAGTTTCTCACGCAGGTGGGGTCTTGATGACGACCAACGCTTCGGCCGCCCTCGCTGACGCCCTTGGCCCGCAGCACAGCGATAGCCTCTTTGCGCCAGACGGCACCATACTGCTCGAGCAGTCGCCGCAGCTTGCCCAGGTGCGCGTGGTAGTACCCCTGACGCAAGATGAAGAGACGCGGCTCCGGGCCTACCTGGAGCGCATCGTCGGGCGCGCTGTGGAGATGGACGTGCGTACGGACCGTTCCATCCTGGGCGGGGTGTGGGTGCGCATGGATGACCTCGTGATAGACGGCACCGTCCGTGCGCGCTTGAGCGCCCTGCACGAGCGGCTGTGCGCCAGTTGCGTGATTCCGCAGGGCGCCGGCCCCGGTGTGAACAGGGAGACCTCATGAGCGACAGTCCTCGCGAGTATGCGCCCGGACTGAGGCGCGTCCTGCAAGAGTTCCGGGATGAGATCGCCCATTTCGAGTATACCCCCGGGCCAGTGTCCATGGGCACCGTTATGGACGTGGGCGAAAGCATTGTCCACGTCTCCGGCCTGCGCCAGGTCATGGTCGGTGAGATCCTCCGATTCGACAACGATGCCCTTGGCATGGCCCTGAACCTTACCACCGAGAGCGTCGGCGCCATCGTCATGGGCTCGAACGAGGGCATCGTGCGTGGGGGTAACGTTCAGGCACTGGGTTATGTCGCCTCTGTGCCTGTGGGCGAGCAGATGCTGGGGCGCGTGGTGGATGCCCTCGGCCGCCCGGTTGACGGCAAAGGCCCCATCAGCACGGGGCTGGTGCGGCCCATCGAGAGGCCCGCCCCTGGCATTATCGAGCGCGCGCCGGTCGATCAGCCGCTGACCACGGGAATAAAGGCCGTCGATGCCCTGGTCCCCATCGGGCGCGGCCAGCGCCAGCTCATTATCGGAGACCGGCAGACCGGCAAGACGACGATGGCGGTTGACGCCATACTCAACCAGCGCCCGAACGATGTGC
Organism: uncultured Anaerolineales bacterium; assembly: GCA_964564195.1. Lineage (GTDB taxonomy): Bacteria > Chloroflexota > Anaerolineae > UBA1429 > UBA1429 > JAAYED01. Next base: position 16,211 of record CAZMAI010000004.1, read on the forward strand.
TGTGCATCTATGTCGCCATCGGCCAAAAGCTCTCCAACGTCGCCCAGGTCGTTAGTGCGCTGCAGCGCAGCGGGGCGATGGAGCACACAGTTGTGATCACTGCCGAGGCCAGCGCGCCCGCGGCCCTGCAGTACATTGCGCCCTACGCGGGCTGTGCCATGGCCGAGGAGTTTATGCAGAACGGTCGTGACACTCTCGTCGTCTATGACGATTTGACCAAGCACGCCTGGGCCTACCGGCAACTATCGTTGCTTCTGCGCCGCCCGCCCGGCCGCGAGGCCTACCCCGGTGACATCTTTTACCTGCATGCGCGCCTGCTCGAGCGCGCGGGCCGCCTCGACGATCTTCGCGGCGGCGGCTCGATGACAGCCCTCCCAATCGTTGAGACCCAGCTCGGCGACCTGGCGGCCTACATTCCGACAAATATCATCTCCATCACAGATGGGCAGATCTATCTGGAGACCGAGTTGTTTCACAGCGGCGTGCGGCCGGCCATCAACGCCGGCCTATCGGTGTCACGGGTAGGGGGCGCGGCACAGAGCCCGGCCATGCGTCAGGTAGCCGGGCAGATACGACTGGACATGGCACAATACCGGGAGCTGCAGGCCTTTTCTCAGTTCGGCACCGACCTGGATGCGGCCACGCAGAGCGCCCTGAACCGCGGCGCGCGGCTTGTGGAACTCATCAAGCAGCCGCAGCACACCTACTTTGCGCCAGAGGACCAGGTGGCGATCTTTTTCGCGGCCACGCACGGGTATCTTCAGGATGTGGCGATCGACGACGTTTCCGAATTCGAGTCGCTGCTGGTGCAGTACCTGAATCGTGAGCGACAGAGCGTGCGCAATGCCATCGCCTTTGAGCGCCGAGTGACCCCGGAGCTTGAGCAGGCTTTGAGCCTGGCGCTGAGAGACTTCCGGCGCACCATTTGGGAGAATCGAGGGTGATGCATGCCATCACTGCGTGAGATTCGCGGCCACATGCGCAGCGTGACAGGTATCGCGCAGGTGGTACACGCCCTCGAGGCGGTGTCCTCCGTGACAACCCACCGGCTGCAGGAGCGCGTAGACGACTCTGTATCCTACGCCGAAGGCGCCTGGCGTATTCTGGCCAGACTCGCGGCTCTGGACATCCCGGAGATTTGCTCTGCGCCCGCCTTTGAAAGAAACCTGTCCGGTGACCGTACCTGTTTGCTGTTCATCAGCAGCAATCGTGGCATGGCCGGGTCGTTTGATCAGAATGTGCTTCGGCTGGCCCTCGAGTACATCGCGGGCGTGCGGGATGGCGTTGAGGTCATTACCATCGGATCGCAGGGTCACGATGCCCTGTTGCGCCGAGGAATCAGTGTGGTTGCCGACTGGAGCCAGCTCAACGAGCATGTGCGTATGGATGAGGTATCACCCATTGCCACATACGTTCTGCGAGGACTGCACAACGGTGACTTTGATCGCGCAGTAATGGTATACACACAGTTCCGAGGCGCGTTGCGACACCGTCCAAGGACCCAGTTGCTCCTGCCGGTTGAGCTGAGTGAGGTGTCAGAGCCGCGGCTATTCTACTACGAGCCCGGCGTGTCCGAGCTGGTAGAGACGCTCTTGCCCAGGGCGATACAGGCCAGCATCCACCTTGCCCTGCTCGAGTCGCTGGCAGCCGAGCATGCGGCGAGGGCCGTCGCCATGCGTTCAGCCAGTAACAACGCTCGCGAGTTGGCCGACCATCTGCGGCTGACCTACAACAAATCGCGACAGCAGGCGATCACTGCAGAGATGAATGAAGTTAGCAGCGCCCTGACGCTGGAGACCGGGAGTTGAGCATGTCGGACGCGCCGTTTGGGTACGTAGTACAGATCATCGGGCCGGTGATCGATATCGCCTTTCCTCAGGGCTACTTGCCGCTCATCAATCATGCCATCCGCATTGAGGTCGGTGGACAGCCAGATATCATCGTTGAGGTTCAGGAGCAACTGGACAACGGTGCCGTCCGGTGCGTGGCCATGAGTCCCACCGAAGGTCTCGCACGGGGTATGAGAGCCGTTGACACCGGCGAGGCAATCAACGTGCCCGTAGGTGATCAGGTGCTCGGCCGCATGCTGAACGTGCTTGGCGAGCCCATCGACGAGCAGGGCCCGCTATCAGGGGGACACAGACTGCCGATTCACCGGCCTGCGCCGGCATACACAGAGCAATCGGTGGATGTGGAGGTCTATGAAACGGGGATCAAAGCGATCGATCTGCTGACCCCATTCCCCAGAGGCGGCAAGGTAGGCGTTTTTGGTGGTGCCGGCGTGGGCAAGAGTGTCACCATCTATGAGCTAATTCGCAACATCGCCTATGAGCACGGGGGCTATTCCGTGTTCTGCGGGGTTGGCGAGCGCAGCCGTGAGGGAAACCAGCTCTGGCACGAGATGGAAGAGGCCGGAGTGCTGGAAAAGACCGCGCTGGTCTTTGGCCAGATGAACGAACCTCCCGGCGTGCGGGCACGGGTCGCCCTGACGGGACTAACGATCGCAGAGGCCTTTCGTGACCAGGGCATGGATCTGCTCCTCTTTATCGACAACGTCTACCGCTTTGTTCTGGCAGGCACCGAGATCTCGGCCTTGATGGGTCGCATGCCGTCCTCGGTGGGATACCAGCCCACCCTCGCAGAAGAGGTGGGGCAATTGGAAGAGCGTATCGCGTCCACCGTACGGGGCTCGATAACCTCGGTGCAGGCGGTCTATGTCCCCGCTGACGACTATAGCGATCCCGCCCCGGCCACGGTGTTTGCGCATCTGGACGCAACAATCTCACTGGAGCGCTCGATCGCCGAGCTGGGCATTTATCCCGCCCTCGACCCGCTGGCGTCTGCGTCGCGAATCCTCGACCCCGCTGTTATCGGGGCTGATCACTACCGCACAGCCAGGGACGTTCAGGCGATCCTCCAGCGTTACCATGACCTGCAGGACATTATCGCCATCCTGGGGCTCGAGGAACTCGGCGCCGAGGATAGGCTCGTCGTGGCCCGGGCGCGCAAGATTCAGCGGTTCCTCTCGCAGCCCATGTTTGTGGCCGCAGGGTTCACGCAACGCGAGGGGCGTTATGTCCCGATTCGAGAGACGATTCGAGGCTTTCGCGCCATACTGGATGGCGAGATGGATGCCTATCCGGAGCAAGCTTTTTACATGCAGGGCACGCTGGATGACGTGATCGCAGCGGCGCAAAAGGCCTCCAATGGCTGAGAACTCCCAGGTTGGCCCGCTGCCCGAGGACCCTCGGCACCTGCAGGTCACAGTTGTCACCGGCGATCACCTGCTCTATGGTGGACCAGCGGTAGAAGTGAGCGCCCCAGCCGTGGGCGGAGCCATAACGCTTCGCAGAAAGCACGCCCCGCTTGTGGCGATGCTTCAACCTGGCGAACTGGACGTCGTGCGTGAGGATGGCGTCGACACCTGGGCCGTTGGCGGTGGCTTTGTCGAGATCATCGATAACGTCGTCACTGTCCTGGCCGACACGGCCGAGCGGGCTGAAGAGATCGATCTGGCCCTGGCGGAGGAGGCACTGGAGCGCGCTCGGCTGCTGGCCAAGAGATACGAGGCCAGAGAGGAGCTTCGCGCCGCACACGACCTGGCGCTCCGCCGCTCACGAGCACGGATTGCAGTCGCACGTAAGGTACTACAAGGAAGAGCATAAATGTACTATAATGGACTTATGGGAATAACACATCGATGGGGATGATGCTATGTCGATCGTAATTGAGGGCAGGCGCCCGCTCAGCGGCGAGGTGACCATCGGAGGGGCCAAGAACGCGGCTCTGCCGATCATTGCGGCCAGCCTGCTGACCGCAGACGAGGTTCTGCTTGAGAATGTGCCCTATATCGAGGATATTCGCACCCTGGTCAAGGTGCTCCACGGGATGGGCGTAGCAGCACGATTCGAAGGCCCTAACGTGCTGCGGATCAAAGCCACACGCATCTCTCGCTCCATGTTGCCGCGTGATCTGGCACAAAAGATGCGGGCCAGCTTTCTCATCGTCGGTCCCCTGCTGGCGAGATTCGGCCATGCGCAGGCGCCCCATCCTGGCGGATGCGCGATCGGAACGCGGCCGGTGAGCGTCGACCTCAAGGGATTCCAGACGATGGGGGCAGAGGTCGATACAGACGATCTGGACTATATCATCTCAGCGCCGCGGCTGCAGGGCCAGCGCATCTATCTCGATTACCCCAGCCACACGGGCACCGAAAACCTGCTGATGGCTGCGTGCCTGGCGGAAGGCACGACGCTGATCGAGAACGCATCCATCGAGCCAGAAGTCACAGATCTCGCGAACTTTTTATGCGCCATGGGTGCACGCATCCAGGGCGCTGGCACCAACACCATCCGCGTCGACGGCGCAGCGCGGCTGCATGGCGCGGTCTATCGCGTGATGCCGGACCGCATGGAAGCGGGTACTTTTGCGTTGGCTGCGGCGATCACCCGGGGCAAGGTGTCTATGGATGGCAGAGTCGGACGCTGGATGGGCGCCCTTACAGACAAGTTGCGTTACGCTGGCGCGACGGTGCGCACAGAGGGCGATGCCTACGAGGTGATAGGGCCCGAGAAACTCGATCCCGCGGACATTCAAACCTACCCGTATCCCGGATTTCCGACTGACCTGCAGGCCCCCTTTACCACCGTGATGACACAGGCCCGCGGCAGAAGCTCCATTCACGAGACCATGTTCGAAGGCCGCCTGCAGTACGTCGCCGAGCTCGCCAAGATGGGCGCCAGGATCGATGTCTCTGGCTCTGGCCGTACGGCGATGGTCCATGGCCCTACCCCGCTCCATGGCGCTGAGGTATGCGCGCTGGATATCCGTTCCGGCGCGGCCGTGGTGCTGGCAGGGCTGGCCGCCGAGGGGCGGACGAGGATTGACAATGTGGTCTATATTGACCGGGGCTATGAGGACATCTGCAGCAAACTCGCATCCCTGGGCGCAGACATCTCGCAAGAGGATCAGGACAAGCATGACTGCCCCATTGAGGACGCCCGTGAGCCGATTGAGTGGGGCATGGTTCCCTATGCTGTCGGCGCCAGCTGAAGCCTGGAACTGAGCGCACAGAATCTGTCCACAGCGCGGCTATCGTGGGCGACACGAGATTGCAGAGCACCCGCGAGGCAGATCTTTTCCCCGTATCTCGCGTAATGCGTAAAGCATGCGCCCGCGCTCGTTTCCGCACCCCGGGCGATTGTGGTAGAATCGCTGAGGAGGTTGTGTAATGGGCGTCATTGACACGTTGAGCGCGGGACTCAGGCTGGCCTTTCGCAGACCCTGGCTCGCATTGGTCCCCTTTCTCCTGGATATTGCCCTTTGGCGCGCCCCCAGGCTTTCCATGTCGGTACTCATCGAGCAGTTCCTGTCATGGTTGAACAACTGGACAGCCTCTCCCGCCGCATCCCAGGCCACTACGGAAGGCCTGACAGACACAGTCACCATGTTGCGCGAAACCGTCGCGGCCATAAACGTCTTTGGCTATGTAGCCTGGGATAGCCTGGGAGTGCCCAGTATAGCGGCGAGTATGCCCATCCGGGACGGTGACGCGATCATACAGCTAACGCAACTGTGGCAACTCGCCCTGATCTCCGCCGCTGTGCTTGCGATCGGCCTGGTGTTCGCGGCCCTCTACCTGGTGTTGATCGGCTCGAGTCTCAGGGACAAGGCGCTGCCCCTTGGCGAACTCGCGCAGTCTGTGGCGACAGCATGGGCCAGGCTGGGCTTGATAGCCATCGCCATCGGGGCTGCGATCATGTCAGCGTTCCTTGGAACGGCAATTCTCGGTCCCTTTGCCGCATTCCTGTTTATCGGACTGGTTTGGATGCTGCTGTATTTGTCCTTCTTTCCCCAGGCAGTGACGCTTGGAGGATTCAAGCCCCTTGCAGCCGCGATCGTCAGCATACACGTTGTCCGGACCAGTCTCTGGCCAACGCTCGGACTGTTGCTGCTGGTCAATCTGCTGGACGCCGGCCTATCGCTCGTATGGCAACAACTGGCCGCCACCGTTCCCATAGGCATGATTGTGGCGATCATTTTGAGCTCGCTCGTCGGAACCGGCCTGACTGCTTCGCTGTTTTACTTTTACAGCGACCGCTCTTCCAGGCTCGTACGAATTCAGATGCCCCGCGAGGCTTAGCGCCTCGCTTGCAGAGATAGAAAGACAGGACTCATGACGGATAGACCGACCAGTTACACATCTGACGACATCCAGGTTCTGGAAGGCCTGGAGGCGGTACGCCGGCGACCGGGCATGTACATCGGGAGCACAGATCAGCGCGGTCTCCACCATCTCGTGTACGAGGTGGTCGATAACTCAATCGACGAGGCACTGGCCGGCGTCTGTGACCGGATAGAAATAACCATCCACGAAGACGGTTCCGTGTCGGTGCAGGACAACGGGCGTGGTATCCCGGTTGGCATCGAAAAGACCACCGGGCGAAATACGCTGGAAGTGGTGCACACGGTCCTGCACGCGGGCGGCAAGTTCGGCGGTGGCGGTTACAAAGTCGCGAGCGGGCTCCACGGTGTCGGTGTCTCTGCGGTGAATGCGCTCTCCAGTTGGCTGGAGGTTGAGGTGCAATATCAAGGGCGGCGCTATTCACAGCGCTACGAGCGCGGGCTGCCCGTCACCGAGGTCACAGATCTGGGCAAAACCACCGGCCACGGCACACTCACCCGTTTTATGCCGGACACCGACATCATTCGCACCCTGGACTATCGCTTCAAAACGCTGACCGGGCGCTTTCGTGAGATGGCCTTTCTCACTCGCGGCTTGACCATTCACGCCAGGGATCTCAGAGACGGCCGCGAGGCTACCTACCACTTTGAGGGCGGCCTAAAGGCCTTTATCCATCTGCTCAATCGCAACCGCAAGCGTCTGCATGACGCTTTTTATGTCGAGGGCGAGATCGAGGGCACCGCGGTCGAGGTAGCGCTCCAGTACACCGATGGCTATGCCGAGTCGGTGTTCTCCTTTGCCAACAACATCAACACAGTGGATGGTGGCACACACCTCACCGGCTTCCGGAGCGCCCTCACTCGCTCCCTGAACGAGTACGCGCGCAGTTCGGGCATTCTCAAGGACAGTGAGGGTAATTTCTCGGGAGAGGACGTCCGTGAGGGCTTGACCGCGATCATCAGCGTGAAACTATCGGATCCTCAGTTTGAGAGCCAGACCAAGGCGAAGCTGGGCAACGCCGAAGTCCAGGGACAGGTGGTGAGCGTCTTTGGCGAGGCCTTGAGCAAGTGGCTGGAAAAGGAATCGGCCGCCAAGACGATCATAAACAAAGCCACTACCGCGCGCCGGGCGCGCGTTGCGGCTCGACAGGCCCGCGAACTGGTATTGCGCAAGACGGCTCTTGAGAGCAGCACGCTGCCGGGCAAACTCGCGGACTGCTCCGAACGCAGCGCTGATCGCACGGAGCTATTCATCGTAGAGGGTGACTCAGCCGGCGGATCAGCAAAGCAGGGCCGCGATCGACGCTTTCAGGCGATCCTGCCGTTGCGCGGCAAGATACTGAATGTCGAGAAAAAGCGTATGGACCACGCCCTTGAGAACAATGAGATCAAGGCGCTGATCCAGGCGATGGGCTGCGGCATTGGCGCGCAGTTCGACCTCAGCAATCTGCGTTATGGCAAGATTATCATCATGACCGACGCCGACGTGGACGGCGCGCATATCATCACCCTGCTGCTGACCTTTTTCTTCCGGTACATGGACGATCTGATCACGAACGGCCACCTGTTCCTGGCTCAGCCCCCGCTCTACCGCATCACGTCGGGCAAAACGTCAGAGTATGTGTACTCTGAGGAACAAAAGGACAAATACGTCGCAGGGCTAAACGGCAGTCGCGTCGAGCTGCAACGCTACAAAGGTCTGGGTGAGATGAACGCCGATCAACTGTGGGAGACCACGATGGACCCGGCCGGCCGGCGGCTGATACAGGTGTCGATCGAGGACGCTGCCTCAGCGGACCGTATCTTTGACATGCTGATGGGCAACGACGTGCCGCCGCGCCGCAAGTTCATTCAGACGCACGCGCGCGAGGTCGAGAACCTCGACATCTGAGTTACGCGCCCAACACCTGGCGCAACCTGGCAAGCGCGCCTCGCTAACAGTTGCGCGCGCCCGTTCGCCGCACACGCGGGCCACGTCTATAATCCACGCCATCTGCACGATCTGAGGAGCGTTATGCAGCAATACACAGCCACGATCGGCATGGAGGTTCATGCCGAGATACTGACACGGACCAAGATGTTCTGCGCCTGTCCCAACGATCTCGTTGCCGCCGCCCCCAATACCCACACCTGTCCGGTATGCCTGGGCATGCCCGGCGTGCTGCCCGTGATCAACCGCGTCGCCGTAGAGGCGACAGTACTGACAGGGATGGCGTTGAACTGCACTATACCGAGCTTTAGCAAATTCGATCGCAAAAACTACCACTATCCCGACCTTCCCAAGGGTTACCAGATCAGCCAGTACGACCTGCCCCTGTGCACGAACGGCCATCTGGACGTGATGGTAGAGGGGACACCCCGGCGTTTCGGCATCCGCCGTGTGCACCTTGAGGAGGACACCGCCCGCCTGGTCCACCAGAATGGTGTAAGCCTGGTCGACTTTAACCGTTCGGGCGTCCCCTTGATGGAGATCGTGACCGAGGCAGACATGCATACCGCAGAGGATGCCTATGCCTACCTGGTCAAGCTTCGCCAGATACTGCGCTACCTGGGTGTCAGTACGGGGAATATGGAAGAGGGCGCTATGCGCTGTGAAGCCAATATCTCCGTGCGGCCCGAGGGTGCTGAGGAACTGGGCACCAAGGTCGAGATAAAGAATCTCAACTCGTTCCGGTCGGTCCGTATGGCCATCGCGTACGAATACGAGCGTCAAGTGAATCTGCTCGAAATGGGCGGCAAGGTACACCAGGTCACCATGGGATGGGATGAGACCAACCATCGCACCGTATTCCAGCGATCAAAGGAAGGTGCGGAGGACTATCGCTACTTTCCCGAGCCCGACCTGCCGCCGATCGAGATGGACGATAACTGGCGCCATGCGATTCTCGAACGCATGCCTGAGTTGCCCGATCCCAAGCGCGAGCGATTCGTTACCGAGTATGGCATCCGCGCAGCCGACGCAGAACTGCTCACGCAGGATCAACAGGTCGCTGACTATTTCGAGGCCGCCTGTCGGGCCACGGCGACGGTCGCACCGCAAACCGTTGCGAATTGGGTGCTTGTCGAGCTTTTCCGTCTGTTGAGCGAGAGCGGCCTGGAGATCACCAAATGCCAGGTGTCGCCCGAGGCCCTTGCGGAGCTCCTCGAGTTGCTCGAGAAAGCAACAATCAACGGCACCACCGCCAAGGAGGTGCTGAGCGAGATGTTCCGTACCGGGCGCGGCGCCCAGGCGATCGTCGACAGCCGCGGCCTTGCGCAGATCAACGACGAGGATGCGCTAAGAGCCGTCGTGCTTGCCGTGCTGGAGCAGAACCGGGGTCCCGTTCAGCAGTACCTGGATGGCAAGTCGCAGGTTCTCGGTTTTCTGGTGGGACAGGTCATGCGCCAGACGCGGGGCCAGGCGAACGTCGCTGTCGCGACCGAGATGCTCAAGGCAGAGCTGGCGACGCGCCAGTAGGCCCGACCGACCCGTCATCACGACAAACGTGGACCCAAGGTCAGAGGCCGCCCTGAGGCTCTGGCGTGACGGCCAGGACTCGCACGTAAGGAGTATCGATGCACCCGAGGGACTCGCAGCGCGCGGGAACAGGACGGGGAACGGCCCGCTTTCTGAACTGGTCCCAGAACCCCGGCATCTTGATGGCCATGGTCGGACAGACCTTTATCAATATGCTGGGGGTTGGGATCATTGGGCCCGTCCTTCCGCTCTATGCGGATTCCTTTGGTGTCAGCGCCGCGATGGTCGGACTCCTGATCTCGAGCTTTGGCATCGCGCGCATCCCGATCAATGTCCCCGTAGGCTCTCTCGCTGAGCGGATTGGTCGGCGCCCGCTCCTTGTGGCCGGACCTCTCTTGATCGCCGTTTCGGCTGTGCTCAGCGGCATGGCCACCAGCTTCGGTCAGTTGATCGTCTTTCGACTCCTCCAGGGCGTGGGCTCGGCCTTTCAGATGACCGCGGGCATGATCGTGGTCGCGGACATCAGCACACCACGGGATCGCGGCCGAACAATGAGCACCTACCAGGGAGCGCTCCTGCTCGGCACGGGGGTCGGCCCCATCATCGGGGGACTTCTCGGAGAGCAGTTTGGCTACCGGATGCCGTTCTTCGTCTATGGGGCGCTGGCGCTGTGTGCCGCCGCATGGGCCTTTTTCGTTGTACCAGAGACTGGCAGCCTGAGCGCCGCCGATACCGGCAATCCCGTGAGCCCCCAAACGCCAGCTGCGACGTTGCCACGCCAGAGCGGGCTCAGCTTGTTGCGCAACCGGAACTTCCTGCTGATCTCGCTGGTATCCCTGGCGATCTTTTTCACGCGGTCCGGCACACAGAACACTATTTTGCCCTTGCTGGGCAGCGACCGCCTGGGAATCGGCCCCGCCAGGCTTGGATATGCCTTTACCGCCATCGCGGTGATCAACTTTCTCACGATCAGCGTCTCTGGCGTCCTGTGCGATCGCTACGGACGCAAGACCGCCATTGTACCCAGTTGCATACTCTGCGGGTTGGCGGTCATCACTTACGCCCTGGGACACACCTATCTGCACTTTATGGCCAGCAGCTTGCTGCTCGGCCTGGGCACAGGTGTCGGTGGCCCTGCACCGGCCGCCTATGTCTCCGACCTGGACCTTCCGGGCGGACGAGGACTCACCATGGGCGTGTATCGTACCGTCAGCGACGTGGGCATGGTCCTGGGACCGATCCTGCTTGGAGCGCTGAGCGACCGGTTCGATCACGGCACCGCACTCTGGGTGAACGGCTTACTGTTCATCTCGATAGGACTGGCCTTCTGGCAGGTTGCCCAAGAGACTCATGGTCGTGTTCGGCAGCCACGGCCGGAAATGCAAGAGGCCAGCTAAAGAGAGCGAGTCCGCCTCCAAGATTGCCTGGAAACAGCGCCCGAGAATCGCAGCAGTCCCACACGACAGCGCGACCCGCTGGCAGCGCCTTATTCGGCCCGCTCCGCCAACAATTGGGGAGCACCTCCCTGTGTGCTATACTAGAGTCCTCACGTTTGCGAGGATAAAAGGGTACGCAATGGAAATACAGGTAGAAACCCGGCGCAAGCAGACAGTCACTGTCGGACAGGTGATCGGGACGATCTTTCTTGTCACCGTCTTCGTCGGCATCGGCTTCGCCGCGGGGATGGCGACCATGTGGTTAGCTCGGCCGTCACAGGCCAGTGTCCCCACCGCAGCGGCAGTGGAAACAGCCCCCGCGCTGGCCCCGATCAAGACGAGCATCGACAGCAGCGATCGGGAGCTACTGTTGGACGAGATCACCGGGCTGCTTGAGCGAGAGTACATCGACCCTGAAAGTATCGATCCGGTAGAGATGACCTACGGTGCCGCAGCGGGACTCGTATCGTCGCTCGGTGACCCCAACACGATGTTTGTGGAGCCTGTGCAGGCCGCGATCATCGAGGAGGACATGCAAGGGTCCTTCGAGGGTATCGGCGCAACGGTCGATCTCGTGGATGGCGTGCTGACGATTGTGCAGCCCCTGCCCAACAGCCCTGCTGTCAGGGCTGGCATCCAGGCCGGGGACCGGGTGCTCGCCGTCGATGGTGTATCCATCGAGGGTATGGAGCTCTTGGACGCCATCACGCTGATCCGTGGACCCAAGGGGACCGTCGTTGCGCTCTTGATTGAGCGAAACGGCATCGACGAGCCCTTTACTGTAGAGGTCACCCGCGACCAGATCGAAGTAGCGATAGTCGAGAGTCGCATGCTGGATGAGAACATCGCCTACGTTGCACTGGCCGAGTTCAATGCGGTCGCCCTGCAGCAGATGCAAAAAGCGCTCCGCGAACTGAGCCGAGAGGATCCTACAGGGCTAATTCTGGACTTGCGCAACAATCCCGGCGGATATCTGAACATGGCCATCGAGATCGCCAGCGAGTTTCTGCCGCGCGGAACGCTCGTGGTGACGGAGCAGCAACGCGATCAAGAGCCCAACGCTTACACGGTGAGGCGGAACGGACAGGCAACGGACATCCCCCTGGCCGTACTGGTCAATGGCGGAAGTGCGAGTGCCTCGGAGATTGTGGCGGGGGCCATCCAATATCACGGGCGGGGTGTCCTGATCGGCGTTACGACCTACGGTAAAGGTTCGGTACAGTCTACACATACGCTGAGGGATGGATCGAGCCTGCGCGTCACCATCGCCAAGTGGGTGCTCCCCGGCGGTCGCATCCTCGAGGGTGACGGCATCGAGCCCGATGTCGTGGTAGACATCATGCCCGAACAGGCTGCCGCTGGTGAGGATCCGCAACTGGACCGCGCCGTGCAGTACTTGCTTGAGGAATACCGGTAGAGCCATGATGGCCAGGAACAAGCGCGGAGAGAAAACCGACCAGAGCCCAAACAGGACCATCAGCCAGAATCGCAAAGCGTTTCACGATTATTCCATCTCAGAGACGCTCGAGGCTGGCCTGGCTCTGCACGGGTCAGAGATAAAGTCCATCAGGGCCGGCAGGGTCAACCTGCGCGACAGTTATGTCGCCTTTCGCGAGGGCGAAGCCTGGCTGATAGGCACCCATATCGCCGGCTATAACGAGGCAAGCTATCTCGATCACGACCCTGTGCGCGATCGCAAGTTGCTGCTCCACCGCCGGGAGATCCAGCGTCTGCGCGCCCAGGTGGAACAGCGCGGCTATACCGTCGTGCCTACGCGCCTCTATCTCAAGAACAACCGCGCCAAGGTCGAGATCGGGCTGGCCAAGGGCAAGCACACCTACGACAAACGGGAAAGCCTGCGCGACCGCGATACCGAGCGCGAGATCGAACGAGAGATCAAAGGGCGCCTGTACTAGTCCGCCCAGCCACCCGACCCGCCCCAGAGCGCTGGCCTACCGCGCGGCCATCCTTAGAGATAGGCCCCGATCAACGGCCGAAGCATCTCCCTGCGATCCTCTGGGATACTGTCCGCATGGGTGATGATCGCGCTCCGTAAGGCGTCGTGGCAGGTGCACGCACCCGTGCTCGCGGCGATCCGCGGTGCGCTCGCCGCGATAATGGCCTTGGCGTGCTCGACGTTCGCCGACATGTTGCTGACCACCATCTCCACCGTCACCGACTCTTCGCTTTCGTGCCAGCTGTCATAGTCGGTAACCATCGCGAGTGTGCAGTAGCAGATGCCTGCTTCGCGGGCGAGCTTGGCCTCGGGCAGCGCCGTCATACCGATAAGGTCGCCTCCGATCTGCCTGTAGAAGCGCGACTCGGCACGCGTGGAAAACTGGGGGCCCTCCATGACCACCAGGGTGCCTCCATCGTGCGCGGCATCACCTATGACCTGCTCGGTCCCCTCGTAGACTATTCGTCGCAATTCTGAACAATAGGGCTCTGCAAAGGAGACGTGGGTCACGATGCCCTGACCAAAGAAAGACGTCGGGCGAATTCCCTTGGTGCGATCGATCAACTGGTCGGGGATCACAATGTGCCGCGGCTCGAGCTCGGCCCGCAAGCTGCCCACGGCGCTGATCGAGAGGATGTGCCTCACCCCGAGCATCTTGAGCGCCCAGATATTAGCCTGTGATGGCAACTCGCTGGGGCTCAACACATGTCCGCGTCCATGGCGAGGCAGAAAAGCGATTCGCACGCCCCGCAACGTGCCGATGACGATCTCGTCGCTGGGACGACCAAAGGGCGTTTCGGGATACAGTGTCTCAATATCGGTCAGCCCCTCGATCTCATACATCCCGCTCCCGCCAATGACGCCAACCTGGACATCGCCCATGGCATGTACCTCCCTGCGTGCTTGTGGGCTCATTATACGGGCGCAGAACCGCGCGAACAACCGCTCTGGTCCTAACCGAGCCCGTCAGCGCTGGTCTGATCGGGCGGCCAAGGTTGCGCGCAGCAGGCGCGCGTGGTATACTCGTTATGTCGGGGATGAAAGGTCTCGACAGGGAGGGCTGGTCACAGACTGCAAGCCGAGGTGCCTCAACCTCGTAAATCCGGGGCAAACAATCAAGTGCCAACACAAGCACTACACCGGCCTTTGCTCTCGCCGCGTAAAAACGGCTGAGTAGGGCCACTGGCGGACAGAGTCCGTCACGTCTGTCCCTCACTTTTCCCGAGAGGGAGGAGCCAGGCGTCGACAAAGTCGGGATGCGGCCGGCTAATGCCGATACCACCGGTCAAAGATGAATCGGCTGGCGAGGTCCGAAATCTGTCGCTCGAAGACGGACCCGCGAGATCATAGGAGCGAATAAGCTTGTAGACGTCTCTGGTCGAACTTTCTGGACGCGGGTTCGATTCCCGCCATCTCCACCATCAAGCACCTGGCCCTTCGGTGCGAACAAAAGGCCGCCCATTGATGGGCGGCATTTGTTGTCTCAGCCACTGGTGCAGCGAGCACGCACCAAGGATCACCGCTGGCTCGGCGGTGGCTAACGATGCACCAACGGCAGGTACAGCTTCCACACGGGAGGAGGCGGTAGCGTTGGCTCGGCTGTCGGCTCCGGCGTAGGTGTGGGTGTCGGTGGCGGCCTGACAGTCGTTACGACCGTGCGCGTGAAACTGAGCCCGTCCATCGTAAACTCAGCAGACGCCTCAATGACCGTCTCCAGTGGGCCACTGTCGGAAACCAGCGCATTCAGCGTCGCGACCAGAGTCGAACCGGCCGCAAGAGAGCCTGACCAGCGCAGCGCGCTCCCGTCAAAGGTTACACCCTCGCCCGTATGCGCGACATAGCTCGTTCCCGCTGGCAGCGGGAACACAAAGGACGCAGAGGCTACAGGGATCGAACTGCCGACGTTGTCTGCGACTAGCGAATAGGTCAGTACGTCACCCCCTTCGGCCGTCGCGGCACTCACCGTGAGATCGGATGCGCCTCCCGGAACGATCCGGACAAGACCCTGTCCGGTAGCCTTGTGGCCCAGCGCGTCGGTCACCTCAACGGCCAGCGGATAGTCGCCCACGTCAGTAAACGGCACGTACACCACGGGCTGAGTGCTAGCCACGATCCGCTGTGTGGCCCCTTCACCGATCCTCCAACGATAGGCAGTTCCGGCAGCGCCCACCGACGAGACCACGTTGACCGATAGCCGCGCGAGTCTGTTTGGGCCACCAACCAGGGGGTCTGGCACCGTTACGCTGAGCTCATCCAGGAGCCAGTCCAATTCGCGATCCAACAGAGTCGCAGCATAGGTAACGCCAGGCCTGTCATTGACACCCTCCAGCCCAAACGACTGGTGGAGTACGCGATAGTGCACGTCGGGTGCAGGATCCTCCAGCGTCGGTTCATCCGATTTGGCGAGCGCAACATAGCCCGCTTCGAGCATACTGCTGCCTGTCGCCGCCGCGAACGGCTTGACCAGCGCATCTCCAACCGGCGAACCTCCGACGGCCAGTTCATCGATGCTGACCTGGTTCCCGGCACCGCTGCCGAGCCCTCCAAGATCCAGGAGCACCCCCTGCAGCGGCGTCCCCACCAGACCGGTAACGGCCACCGCCTCATCGGGCGCCGCACTGGGAGCGAACACATTGTCCTGCAGATAATGCGAGCCGAGGTAAGCGCGATAGAGGGTGGAACGCCCATAGACAGGGTCCGGGTCGGGATTGTTATCCGTTGCTGACGCCACATTCTGACCCATGACGAGCAAGCGCCCGCCGCCGTCCAGATAACTCATCAGAGCCTGCTGATCCTGTGCTGTGGGCGGTGTAAAGACAGCAAAGGTCCCATCCGGGCTAAACTTTCCACCGAGTGTCCAGAGGATGGCGCGATAGCCAGAGAGCGTCTGGGCGCTTGGCAAAGTCTGTTCAGCCCCGACGAGCGCATCCGAGTCCCAGACGGCAAAATCCACGCCCAGTTGCTGAAGAGCGGCCTTGATGTAAGGCAGCGTATCGGTGCCACCGCCCTCAAAGGAGAACTCGAAATCGTTATCGATGACCAGCAGGCTGGCTGCAGCCGGTGGGGGCGGCACTCTACCCCACACCGGCACACGCACGGATCCTAACGAAGATGACAGCGTGATCACGGTGCCAAAATCACCCTCGGCGGTGGGGGACACAGCAAAGCTTAGCGTCAAAGCATATGTGTAACCGGGCTTGGTTCGGATGGTGGCCGGCCCGCTGACCATCAGTTCGTCAGATGGTGCCCACGAGACGGACCAGTCCACAAAGGTCCCTCCAGGCCTGACATCCTGCACCGCCAGTTCCACGTCTCGGGCGCTCTCAGCGTACATCGCTCCCAACGAGATACTCGCGGGCGACACGGCCAGGGCAGTAGCCAATGCCCGCGGAACGTCGAGCAGACCCGCGCCATAGTCCAGGGATTGTTGCGCGGCCACCAACTCGCTCAACCCATCGGAGGATCCAATCCGAGCGGTTCCCACCATCGCACTCTTGATCTGTGCCTGTTGCCAGGCCGGATGCTCGGCGAGCAGGATCGCAGCCGCACCGGCAGCATGCGCGGCTGCAACGCTGGTACCGGAGAGAGCCACATAGCCAATACCTGAAGGATTAGCGGTGTGAGCGGCGGCCAGGATCGCCACCCCAGGCGCGACGAGATCGGGCTTGAGATACATGCCAAAGGCAGGTCCACGCCCGGAGTAGGGCGCGACCAACTCGGGGCTTGAGCTGAGCACGCGACCGGAGCCGCTGAGCGCGATGGTCGCGGAGGCACCTGGCGTGTTGGCCCAGTCGAGCAGTTGTTGTCCCGCCGTGCTGGCCACCATCGCCGCCTGAATACCGATGATGCCTTCCCCACAATAGTCACCCAGGCACGCCATATCAGTGACCGTATCGGCAGAGTTAACGATCAACGCGAGCGAGGCGCCGGCCTGCTCCGCGTGATAGACCTTGTCCGCAAACGGGCATTCACCGCGTCGTATCAGGACAGCAGCGCCGCCGAGGCTTCCGGCAGGGAGAGGGACACATGCGTAGGGATCCGCACCGGTGGCCACCGTTTTCACATCGATAAGCGGAAAGGCGGAGGTATCTGCATCGATCGGCGCTCCGAAGAGAGCACGGCCATAGGCGGCGCCTTGCGCCCCAACGGTGATCACCTCCTCCACACCGCCGGGCAACCGGCTCGCCGAGCCGGGACCTGGGCCCTCGTTACCGGCGGGACCGATGACGATAACGCCCGCATCGATCGCCGCGCGGAGGGCCGCCGCCACCGGAGAGGCAAAGGGGAGCTGCGCCCCCCCATCGCTCCAACCAACGACCAGGATATTGGCGCCATCCGCCACAGCATCTTCGATCGCCTGAATGATCTCGACCGCGTAGGCGCGCTCGTAGCCATCGGAGGCGGAGGGATAGAAGACGCGATAGTTCATCAGCCGAGCGCCCGGGGCAACGCCCGAGAGTGTGCGTGGCGCGCCGTTGAGCGTCTCATTTACTGCCATGCCGGCCGCCACGGCGGC
The DNA here is from genome assembly GCA_964564195.1 of uncultured Anaerolineales bacterium. Taxonomy (GTDB): domain Bacteria; phylum Chloroflexota; class Anaerolineae; order UBA1429; family UBA1429; genus JAAYED01. The sequence goes on from CAZMAI010000004.1 coordinate 33,760, forward strand.
GAGATGGGTGCCATGGGAGGATCCTATAGGCCCTGGCACCGGCGTGCTCTCGCCGGTTGCTGGAGGATCCGCAGGGCGAAAATAGGCTCGTGCTGCGATCACTTTGGGTGACGTGTAGGCGACCAGGCCCAGAGGATATCCCTTTGGATAGCTCCAGCTCGGAGCCGTAAGCATGGGATGGGAGATATCGATGCCGCTGTCGATGACAGCGATACGCACACCGGCGCCGGCATTTGCGCTGCCGCCCACCGCAGCCCAGGCCTGATCCACACCGGTGACCAGGACCGCATCGTACATTGTGGGAACAAACGCGCTATCGGCATGCACCGCGAGCACGCCGGGCAGCGAACGAAGTTGGCGCAGCACCTGTGGGTCTTGGGAGTCTACCGCAACGACCAGGCCCTGATACAGGCGCTGTAAGCGTGACTCTACGCGGACACCCGGTAGCGCCGCAGCGAGCTCGGTCACGGACGCCGCGATGACGTCTGAGGAATTGGCCATCGCAGAAGCCGGTGCCACGTCGTCAGAGACGGCCAACTGCACAATATAGCGCCCGCCAACTGTTCCCGCGGCGCTTGCCCTGCGAGCACCGGCGGCGCCAGCGACGAGTCCGATGATGAGCAACAGCGCTAGCAGGGTGCGAGCGAGACCGGCCAGAAGGGAACGACCAGGTGACAGAGAACCCAACATGGCACACCCCTCACTGGTGAGACGACGGAACCCGCGACCAAGGACGGCGAAGGGATCTGGCTAACTTGTCCAGAACCGTGTGACGTCGTCCTCCCATTCCTGATAAGTATCCCAAAGAATCTGGAAATCGGCGCGTTGCTCGCCAAACGCGGTGCAAATGTCCTGGATCACATCGTCGCGCCCGCGGACGGTGAGCGAAGAGACCTGGCGAGCATACGTCGCCGCGCGGCCGTAAAAGATGGGCAGGAGAGCTTCAATGACCTTGTCAGGGTCGCCCTCACCCTTGTTAAAGACAGCAGCAAACTCATACACCAGGCGAACCCAGAGCGAGACCGGAACCGCTGGAGCCTCAGCCCCGCCTCCGGGGATCTCCTTCAGAGCACTGAGCGTTTCGGGTGTCAAGATGCCCTGCCAGTCCTCGATATAGTCCTCGAAGCCAGCGCGGAAGGCATCGTCGAAAGGCATCAGGTCCTGCTCAGAATCTATGGTGCGATCGGGAGCACGCAGGCCCCGGAAGGGGACATTGCCAAAGGTTATCCCCTGCGTCCAGGTACGTCGGTAGAGGTTTAGCGCCCGGAAAAGTGTGCCAATCGCATGGATAAAGCGCAGGTCACCAGGCGCTGCTGGCTCACCCCCACTGGCGCCACGATAGCCCAGGTCGACCTGCGCGAGCCTGAGATGCTCGCTAAGCGCGTGGAGCGCCAACCAGACGTTGATTCCAAAGCGCGAGACGTTCGTCTCCCAGACGTCACACTCGGCCAGGTGCATGGCCATGGTGCCAGACACACAGAACTCGCTTGCCAGCGGCTCGCGCAGCTCAGAAGCCCAAAAGCTATGGAGAAACGGAAAGACGAGATTGTCTGTGAGCGCGGCATCAAGCGCGGAGCGCTGATAACACGCCATGACGACATCATCGCCCTGCAGGACGGGCGTAATAAGGGCGGGTAGCCATTCCGGCTGAATGCCGATCGCTCGAGCCTCCACAACAGCACATGCTCTGGCGCCAAGCCGCCCAGCAGCCTCGAATATACTGCGAATCGCTGTGCCCTTTCCTGTGATACCCTCATAGGTTGTCAGCAGTTTGACAACGTTCTCGGGCGCATCGGCGTCCTCCAGGTGTCTGACGGTGTTATCTGAGGACCCGCCGTCCGCATTCATCAATACGACGCGCAGGTCAGGAAAATACGCCCGCACGCCCGCCATCACGGCATCGACGACTTCGCCGATGGTACGGCCGTTGCGATGGCTTGGAATGCCGATCACCAGATCAGCAGCACCAATCTTGCGAATCTTGCGCTGAGCATCCCGATTCAACGCGCTCTCAAACTGCAGAATGCTGTGGACCTGCGATGTCATCCGTCTAGTCCTCGCTATCAACCACTTTGGGCGAGCCTGTCGCCGTCCTGCTCGAAAGAAGCTCCGCAAACGCGCCCGTTCGATTGCCTCACGGCAGTGCACATCAATGCTCTGAGACATATTATACCACAAGACACTGCCTTGGCCGCGGAGACCGGGCCGTCCTCTTGCACAGACTGGCCTCTGGCCATGGCCGTCGAAAGCAAACCGGACTGGAAGGCAGGACAGGTTTTTGACAGACTACAGAGTCAATGGTAGCATCACGGCTCAAGAGATAAGGTGCCTGTTGGGGAAACCCCGACAGGCTATATGGCTTTTGGCACCAAGCGCGCGGGATGATAAGTATATGAGCCTGGAAGAGCAGATTCGCAACATACCCGACTTTCCCATCGAAGGTATTCAGTTTAAGGATATCACGCCGTTACTGCGTGATCCTCAGTCCTTACGCTCAGCCATCGAGCAAATGGCGGCACGCCACGCGGACGCCCAGATTGACTGTGTCGTTGGGATCGAAGCCCGCGGGTTTATCCTGGGTGCTCCCCTTGCTTATCTTCTGGAAGCTGGTTTTGTGCCCGTGCGCAAGCCCGGCAAGCTCCCGGCAGAGTCCGTGGGTGCGGAGTATAGCCTGGAGTATGGTGTGAATCGCCTCGAGATGCATCGCGATGCGATCAAGTCCGGAGAACGGGTGCTGGTCGTCGATGACCTATTGGCCACAGGGGGCTCTGCCCGCGCGGCGGCTGAGCTTGTCGAGAGCGTGGGCGGCATTGTCGCAGGCATGTCGTTTCTGGTCGAACTGGGTTTCTTGCATGGCCGCGATAAGCTGACTGACTATGACGTACACTCGCTTATCACGTTCAAAGAAGGATCATGATATGAGCAAGCGTGAGGACAAGATACAGGAGTTGGAGGTAGAGCGGGCCCGCACGGTTGAGGAGATGGCGCATCTCCGCGAGCAGCTCCAGGAGGAGATCGAGCCGGCTTCGGCTACAGACGAGGACTCGGCCGATGCAGCGGCCGCTATTTATGAGCGCGGCAAGGTCATCTCGCTCATTCAGAATCGCGAAGACAGGCTTCGTTCACTGGACGAGGCTATCGATCGCGTTCGCAAAGGCCTGTATGGCACGTGCAAGAACTGCGGCGCGGAGATCGATCCAGAGCGTCTGAGGATCATGCCAGAGACCAGTCTCTGTGTTCGGTGCGCGAACCTGCTGGAATCCGGGCCGCGGGGCTTGACGCCCCGGCGCCGAGAGCGACCTATTCAAGTGGTAGACGACGAACTCTAGCCAGCAGCAACACAGCAATCTCCCGCAAAGGAGCGGATCTGGATCGTTACAAGACCAAAGATTGGGAGGGCCAGATCGAAGGCCCTCCTTTTGCGTACAGCGAGCGAGACCATCGCTGCCCGCGGGTGCTGGTGCGGGTTTGACAATGGCTCACGCTCTGGCCTAGAATGGCTTGGTTTGAGGGCACCTACAGAAACACTGCGATCGACGCTGGAGTAGAGCGTAGACATCCCACCCGGCTTCTCATGGTCATGGTGCCCCAGAGTCGTGTACGGGACCCACGATTGCCAGCATGACGCCATCCAGGCGTCAATACTGTATCTTATGCTGTTGCGAGGAGGTCAAAATGAGCAAGATGCTCGAGATTCGCTGGCACGGCCGTGCCGGCCAGGGCGTGGTCACAGCGGGTGAATCGCTCGGCGAAGCCGCGATGCACGAGGGCCTGTACTTTCAGGCATTCCCAGAGTACGGCGCCGAGCGCATGGGCGCACCCATCAAAGCATACACCCGGTTGAGCGATGAGAACATCGAGGTCCATGCTCCGATCCTGGAGCCAGACATGGTGGTCATCGTGAACCCCAACCTGATTGGGATCGTCGATCTGACCGAGGGGCTCAAGCCGGATGGCACGCTGATCGTCAACACGCCGCAGACACCGGCGGAGATACGCGAACGCCTGGACTTTCACACGGGAACCGTGTGGTGCATCGATGCGACCGGGATCGCCATGTCAGAGTTGAGACGCGACATCCCGAGCACTGTTCTTCTTGGCGTGGTGGTCCGAGCTTCCGGCCTGGTCGATCTGGAGGCCGTGGTAGGGGCAACCCGTGAGAGCCTCGGTGGCAAGCTGCGCCCGGAGATTGTCGAAGCCAACGTGCGCGCCCTGGAGCGGGCCAACAAGGAAAGCATCAAGGGCTAGAACCAGCAGGCCATAGCGGCCCTTTTGCATTATTACGAACCTGATCATTGAGGAGGTTGTTCGATGACGACCAAGCATAAAGTCCCACGGCTGGATCTGCCCTGGGAAGAGGTTGCTCCGGGAGGCGTTGTCACGGCAGTCGGTAACTCGGAGACCTATGTGACGGGCACCTGGCGCACCATGCGACCGATTCGCGATGCTGAGCAGTGCACGCAGTGCCTCGTCTGCTGGATCATGTGCCCCGATTCGGCCATACCCGTGACGGATGGCAAGGTTGACGGATACGACTATGAACACTGCAAGGGGTGCGGCATCTGCGCCGAGCGTTGCCCCGTGAATATCCGCCAGCCCCACAGCTACACCGGCAAACTGGGCAAAGTCATCCAGATGGTGCCCGAATCCGAGTTTGAAGACTATACCCGGTAGGTCCAGAACCCACCTGGAGCATAAGGAGGATACGAATGGTCGCTAGCAAATACATGCCTCTGGATGGCGCTAACGCCGTCTCCCAGGCGATGCGTCAGATCAATCCTGACGTAGTTGCTGCCTACCCGATTACGCCGCAGACGGCCGTCGTGCAGAACTTTTCACAGTATGTGGCGGACGGCATCGTCAACACCGAGTTCATTCCGGTTGAGAGCGAGCACGCCGCCATGAGTGCCTGCATCGGCGCCTCTGCCGCAGGAGCCCGCGTCATGACCGCCACGGCCGCCAATGGCCTGGCGCTGATGTGGGAGATGCTCTACATCGCCTCGGGCATGAGGCTTCCCATTGTGCTCACCGTGGTGAACCGCGCGCTCTCCAGCCCGCTCAACATCCACTGCGATCACTCGGACGCCATGGGCGCCCGCGATTCCGGCTGGCTGCAGTTCTACGCCGAGAGCGGACAGGAAGCCTACGACAACACGATCAAGTCGCTCAAAATCGCCGAGCGCAAGGATCTGTTGCTGCCGGTCATGAGTTGCCAGGACGGCTTTATCACCGGCCATGGTGTCGAGCGCGTCGGCCTACTGCCCGATGAGGTGGTGCAGGAGTTTGTCGGGAGCTATGATCCAGAACTCTACCTCCTCGACACAGATAACCCGGTCACCATGGGGGCCTGGGACTTTACCGACTATTACTTTGAGCACAAGCGGCAGCAGACCGAGGCAATGAACAATTCGATGCCGATCATCCTCGACGTCTGCGAAGAGTACGAGCGGTTGTCGGAGCGCCCACAACCGATCCTCGATTGCTACGGCATGGATGATGCCGAATATGCCCTCGTGGTCCTGTCGTCCACCGCAGGCACAGCCCGCTCTGTGGCGCGCCGGATGCGTGCGGAGGGCGTCAAGGTGGGCATCCTCAAGCCTCGGCTCTACCGCCCCTTCCCCGCAGAGCAAATCGTCGATTGCATCAAGAACTGCAAGGCCGTGGGCGTGCTCGACCGGGCGATCTCCTTTGGCGCTCCCCAGGGCATGGGGCCGCTGTACACAGACATCACTGCGGGACTCTATAACTCAGGCGTCAGCGGTCTGCCCATTGTCAACTACATCTATGGACTGGGCGGTCGCGACACGACGCCGCCGATGATCGAGTCCGCGTTTGCCGATCTCAAGGTCATTGCCGACACGGGCGATCGCGGCGATATGGTGCGCTATCTTGGCCTGCGTGACTAGTAACGCGGAGCGGCATCACGTGTCGCGAGATTCCAGCAGCAAGGAGCAAAGATAATGACAGACCGAGTGCGCATAAATCTGAGAGATATCATCACCCCGGACGAGAGACTGGCGGCAGGGCATCGTCTGTGCGCCGGATGTGCCGAGCCCACCGCGGTGCGGCAGATCCTGCACGCCATCGACAACCCTGTGGTGATTGCAGCTTCCACCGGTTGCCTTGAAGTCTCGACAACGGTCTACCCCTATTCCTCATGGAATGTACCCTGGATTCACAGCGCCTTTGAGAACTCGTCGACGACAATCACAGGGGCCGAGGCGGCCTTCAAGGCGCTCAAGCGTCGGGGCAAGATACCTGAGGATAAGAACATCACCTTTATCGCCTTTGGCGGTGACGGCGCGAGCTATGACATCGGATTCCAGTTCATCTCCGGTGCTCTTGAGCGCGGCCATAACTTTATCTACGTGTGCCTCAACAACGAGGCGTACATGAACACGGGCATCCAGCGCTCTAGCGCCACGCCGCGTGGCGCCAGCACAACCACCTCCCCCGAGGGTGAGGTGCTGCCTGGCAAGACACAGTGGCGCAAGCCGTTCACGCGGATTATGGCGGCGCACGACATCCCGTATGTCGCGCAGTGCTCACCGCACAACTACCGTGACCTCATGCGCAAGGCGAAAAAGGCCTCCGCAGTGGAGGGTCCGGCCGTGCTAAACGTGATGGTGCCCTGCCCGCGCGGCTGGCGGCACAGCGGCGAGGAGACCATGTCGATCGTGGAGATGGCAGTGGATACCTGCTACTGGCCTCTGTATGAGGTTGAGGATGGCAAGACCACGGTCAACTACAAGCCTCGCGACAAAAAGCCAGTGGCCGACTGGCTCAGGCGGCAGGGGCGCTTCCGCCACCTCTTCCGCCCGGCAAACGAGTGGATCGTAGAAGAGATCCAGGCCAAGGTCGATCAGGAGTGGGAGCGGCTGTTGGCTGATGAGGCCAACAGCAAGGCCTGACAGTCTGTGACTAGCGAGGGGCAGCTCAAAGCGGGCTGCCCCTTATGACAAGAGGGAGGCCACAGCTTGGCTTCTGAACAGGTCTATACCTCGCAGCATCCACTGGTCAAGCAGAAACTTACGATTCTCAGAGACAAGACGACCTTGCCGGTCGTCTTTCGTCGTACCGTTTCAGAGATCGCGACACTGTTAGCCGTCGAGGCGACGGCAGATGTTCGCCTGGAGACGTGCCCCGTCACCACCCCCCTCGCCGAAACGATAGGGACTCGAATTGGCGAACGGATCGCGCTTGTCCCGATTCTGCGTGCCGGGCTGGGCATGGTGGAGGGCATCTGGCAACTCTTGCCAGATGCCCAGGTGTGGCACATTGGCGTCTTTAGGGACCATGAGACGCTCAAGCCAGTGCCTTATTACAACAAGCTGCCAGCACAGCCGCGGCTCGATTTGTGCCTGGTGCTGGACCCAATGCTCGCCACGGGAGGCTCGGCG
>CAZMAI010000005.1:0-10657 GCA_964564195.1 uncultured Anaerolineales bacterium
TGATCAGAGCCAGCGCATCGTCGCCGTTAAGCTCATTCTGTGTTGCACATGGCAGGGCTATGTCAACCTTGACTTCCCATGGCCTCTTGCCCTTGACGAACTTCGAACCCGGGAATTTCTTCGCATAAGGCTCAACGATATCCTGGTTCGATGCCCTAAGGTCAAGCATGTAATCGATCTTCTCGCCGCTGATACCTGCAGGATCATAGATGTATCCGTCGGGTCCGGAGATGGTAACAACAGTAGCGCCCAGCTGTGTAGCCTTGAGGGCGGCACCCCATGCAACATTGCCAAAACCGGATATTGAAATCTTCTTGCCTTCAAGAGTATCATTCTTTGTAGCAAGCATCTCCTTGACAAAATAGATGCCACCGAAGCCTGTTGCCTCAGGACGGATCAGCGAGCCGCCCCAGTTCAGCCCCTTGCCAGTCAGAACACCGGTATGCTCTGATGCAAGCTTCTTGTACATCCCGTACAGGAAACCAATCTCGCGTCCGCCAACACCTATGTCACCAGCAGGAACATCAGTCTCAGGACCAATATGCTTCCACAGTTCAAGCATGAACGACTGGCAGAAACGCATCACTTCATTCTCCGACTTGCCCTTGGGATCAAAGTCTGATCCGCCTTTGCCGCCACCCATGGGGAGGGATGTAAGGGAGTTCTTGAAGATCTGCTCGAAGCCCAGGAACTTAAGTATTGAGATGTTCACCGTTGGGTGGAAACGAAGACCGCCCTTATATGGACCAATTGCTCCGTTGAACTGTACCCTGTACCCTAGATTGACCTGTACGTTGCCATTGTCATCCATCCAGGGTACCTTGAAGGTGAATATGCGGTCAGGCTCAACCAGCCTCTGAAGTATACCTGCCTTGGCAAAACGTGGGTTCTCATTGTAAACGTCCTCGATAGTCTCCAGGACCTCCTTTACTGCCTGATGATATTCGGGTTCACCAGGATGCTTCTTCTCGAGCTCAGCCAGAATCTCTTTAACTTTCATTTCAGTGTATGTTTGGTGTTTGTGATTTTAATATAGATGAATCGCTTCCCAAAGGTCATTGAACCGGAAGTCATGAAAAATGACTTTGCTCATGTTTTGCGGGTGGGAGGCTAACCTGCTGATCTGTAGTTTTTAAGGGTCTCATTTAACTGTTCCCTCTGTGCCTTTGACAGGGCAGTTATGCTGACCGGGGGATATGCAGCCCTCTTTCCGTGGACCTGCTGATAGAGTGTCAGATAATGAATCACCCCCATGCCTTTGGCGGTGATCTCATACCCTGCAAAACTGCCTGCGGGGATCTCAATGCTCCTGCTTTCACCTGGCACGATGCCGGACTTATACCACCTGAGGGTGACAGTCCGCTCATCAGCAGAAAAAAAGATATACCTGTATCCCATTATTGTCGGCCACAGAAGCACCAGCAGGAAGATTACCGTAACGGCAATAGTGAGCAGCGTCAGGTTCTCCTCAGACATCACCTTACGAAATACCTTCGGAAAATAGGCAACGAACACATACAGCACATATAACAAAGTGGTAATGAAACCTATAAGTCTCAACAAGACAATTCTTTTACCGTTATGGAGGGTCATCTGCACTCTATTTTAAACAAACCTATGAATTTTTTTTCAATTACACCCGCAGGGTGAAATAAGCAGTCTGCACTATTCACAGCCTGGTTCAGCATAATGACGCAATGTTTTCAAGCCTGTCACGCAAAGCGAATCTCACTGCTCTCTCTTCTTCCGGAAGAACCTCTTCATTATCGATGAGCACTCTGAAGCCAGAACGCCTGTACGAACCTCCGTTTTGGGATGGAGTATTGTGGCGCCGGTAGTGGTGTATCCTCTCTTAGAATCTGCGGCTCCCCAGACCAGGGCAGATACCTGGCTCCACGCCAGCGCCCCGGCGCACATCACGCAAGGCTCAACGGTGACATAAAGGGTGCATCCGGTGAGATACTTGCCCCCCAGGAAAGAGGCCGCAGCAGTGATGGCCTGCATCTCGGCATGGGCAGTAGGATCATTCAGTGTCTCTGTCAGGTTATGAGCGCGCGCTATCACGCTTCCCCCCGCAACAACCACTGCCCCTACAGGCACCTCATCACGCACTTCAGCCTTTTCGGCCTCGGCCAGCGCTATCCGCATGTAGTATTCGTCACTCCCCGGTACAATGACTGATTCCATATAATCAGACGTTAGGTTCGGGATGGATTACCACGTTAATATCCCTGAACTCACGTTCGAGCCTCTCTTCTATCATGTCACACTGCCTGTGGATGGTCTCGATGGTCTCATGCGCCGGAACGTCAAGATGGAACTCCACGAACCTCTGGTGCCCGGCAGCCCGCGTACGAAGATCGTGATACCTGACATCCATCTCCTCAAGGATATCGGTCAGTTTGTTCAGTTCGCTCTGCGAAAGTGCGGTATCAAGCAACGGAAAAAATGCTTTACGGAGGAGCATCCATGACTCATATATGATTATCATTGCCACAAGCAGAGCAATGATGGGGTCAAGCACATGCCAGCCGGTAAGCCATATGAGTCCCAGGCCCAGCGCTACTCCGGCCGAGGTGATCACATCGGTCTTGAGATGCAGGGCGTCAGCTTCCAGCGCCACAGAGTCGGTCAGTTTGGCCACCTTGTACAAACGCCTGGAAACGAGAGTATTTACAATGGCTGATATGGCCATCACCAGTACGCCCAGGCCCAGTGCCTCCGTCTCACCGGGATGAATGAACCTGTCAACAGCTTCATAGACTATCCAGGCCGAGGCGGCGAAAATGAGCAACGCCTCAATCACCCCGGAGACATTTTCAACCTTGCCGTGGCCGAACGGATGCCTGTCATCAGCCGGATTACCTGAAATCTTCACCGCAAAAAAGGCGATAATGGCTGCAACAAGATCCAGTGATGAATGAATTGCCTCAGAAAGGATACTGACTGAACCGGTAACAAGTCCAACTGCAAGTTTAAGTGTTATGAGAAGGCTGTTGGATAAAACTGACAGACGCGCTGTCTTTTTTTTCAGTGTTGTGGTCATCGTTGGCGGGGCCGATGGTGAATGGTGCAAGTTTAGAAAAAAGGTTCGACAAGTCAGTGGAAAGTTATTACCGTTTATTACCGGAATAGCTTATTTTTGTTGCTCAAAAAAATCGGTTATGTACAGGACACACACATGCGGGGAGCTCTCGCAGGCAGCAGTCGGAGAGAAGGTGACGCTGGCCGGGTGGGTGCAGCGCTCGAGGGACCTCGGGGGGATGACATTCATTGATCTTCGCGACAGGTACGGCATCACACAGATCGTCTTCAACATGGAGACAGATGCTGCTCTCTGCATGCAGGCCCGCAAGCTGGGACGCGAGTTCGTGATAAGTGTTAAAGGCACCGTCGCAGAGCGAAGCAATAAAAACCCGAAACTTGCTACCGGCGATATCGAGATCATTGCTGAAACCGTTGATACACTCAATACTTCAGACACCCCGCCTTTTACCATTGAGGAGAACACTGACGGTGGTGATGAACTGAGGATGAAATACCGGTATCTCGATCTGCGCAGGCAGAACGTACGATCAAACATCATCCTGAGACACAGGATGGCACAGGAGGTGCGCCGCTACCTCGACGGGCAGGGTTTCATCGAGGTGGAAACCCCGGTACTGATCAAATCAACTCCTGAGGGAGCACGCGATTTTGTGGTACCGTCCCGGCTGCATCACGGTGAGTTCTATGCCCTGCCGCAGAGTCCGCAGACCTTCAAGCAACTGCTGATGGTGGCAGGGTTTGACAAGTATTTCCAGATAGTCAAGTGTTTCCGTGATGAGGACCTTCGGGCAGACCGTCAGCCGGAGTTCACCCAGATTGACTGTGAGATGTCATTCATCCATCAGGATGACATACTTGACATGTTCGAGGGTCTGGCGCGCCATCTCTTCCGCGAAATAAAAGGGCTGGAATTCGGGGAGCGCTTCCCGCGCATGCCTTATGATATTGCCATGAACCGGTACGGCTCCGACAAGCCTGACATACGGTTTGACATGCAGATCACCGATGTGACCGAGGCGATGAAGGGACGTAACTTCCCGCCCTTTGAGCTTGTACCTTTCGTCGGGGCCATCTCCGCACAGGGTTGTGCCGGCTGGTCACGTAAACAGATTGATGAGATCACGGAATTTGTCAGGCGCCCTCAGATTGGGGCAAAGGGACTCGTCTGGGCAAAGATTGAAGCTGACGGATCGGTAAAATCATCAGCAGATAAATACTACAGCCCTGATGACCTGGCTAACCTGGCGCTGATGACCGGTTCCGATGCCGGTGACCTTATCCTGATGATGGCCGGTCCGAGGGAGAAGACACTCATCGCCCTCGGTGAACTGCGCCTCGAGATGGGCAGGAGGCTGGGCCTTCGCGACAGCTCAGTGTATGCACCCCTCTGGGTCGTCGATTTTCCGCTGCTGGAATGGGACGATGAGACACAGCGTTTTTATGCCAAACACCATCCCTTCACTTCGCCCAAGGCGGAGGACATACAATACATGGAATCTGATCCCTGGCGGGTTCGTGCCAATGCCTATGACCTGGTCATCAATGGCACTGAGATAGGAGGTGGTTCAATCCGTATCCACGACCCGGAGACGCAGTCGCTGATGTTTCGCACCCTCGGGTTCACCGCAGAAGAGGCACAGAAACAGTTCGGCTTCCTGCTCAATGCCTTCCGGTATGGCGCACCGCCTCACGGGGGAATAGCATTCGGGTTTGACAGGTGGACCGCCATCATGGGCGGCTCGGACACGATACGTGATTATATTGCTTTCCCAAAGAACAACCAGGCACGTGATGTAATGATTGATACCCCGGCCACAATAAAGCAGGAGCAGCTTGATGAGCTGGGGATTGAGATCAGTAAGAGCGCAGAGAGCAAATAGGTTTCAGGCTGGATTTCAGGGTAGTATTTTACTGCCGGGCTTCCGTATGGAATGCTCCCGGGGCAATCGGCCAGTTTATTTCCGCGAGGTTTTCCGCTGTTGCACTGTTGTCTCAGGCGGTTTGACAAAAGGAATAGAGAAACAGAAGAGAGAACCCTCACCCGGTGTTGAGATCAGCCAGATAGAACCTCCGAGCAGCTCGGCGTAAGCCTTTGAGATAGAAAGCCCCAGGCCGGTGCCGCTGTACTGCTTGGAGCTCGGTCCCTCCACCTGGAAGAAGCGGTCAAACACCTTTTCCTGGTGCTCGGGCGCAATGCCAATGCCGGTGTCCGAAACGAAGAACTCAATCATCTCACCCCTGAGAACGTACCCCAGTTCTATCCTTCCCTTTCTGGTAAAGCGCAGGGCGTTGTTGAGGAGGTTGGCAAAGATCTGGATCACCTTTGTCTCGTCAGTCATCACATGTGATTCACTGTCATCGAGATGGGTTGAGAAATTGAGGACAAGGTTCTGCTGCTGTGTGCGCAGGCGGTACTGCTCGTACAGGCTTCTTATAAGACTGTTCAGGTTGACGTCGGACCTGCTTATCTTGACAAGGCCGGTCTCAATGTTTGAGATATCGACAATGTCGGTAATGATGGACAGGAGCTGGTTGCTGGACTGGTAAATGATATCGATATACTGTCTGCGGCTATCCTCTGTAATCTCGGGAGTATCAAGGAGGGTTGTGAATCCCACGATGGCATTCATCGGGGTACGGATCTCGTGCGATATATTATGGAGGAATGCTGTTTTCAGCTTATCGCTCTGTTCTGCTTTTTCCTTTGCCCTGATAAGTTCTTCCTCAATCCGTTTTCTTTCGGTGATATCTGAGATGAATCCCTCGAGAGCTACCAGTTTACCGCTCTCATAGTAGCCGCGGCCTCGTTCCCATACCCATTTCCTGCTCCCGGAGGAGGTAATGATACGGTATTCAATAGTATACAGATATCCTGTTTCGAGGGCATCGTGGATCGTCTGCCAGACCATATTCGCATCATCCGGGTCCATTATAGACTTGAATGATCTTATCTTATTGTTGATGAATTCGTTGGGAAGGTACCCGGCCAGTTCGTAGATGCCGTCACTGATATACTGCATCGTCCAGTCTTCATCATAATTGCAGCGGAAAACCACACCACGGAGGTTGTTGATAATGGTGCTTAGTTTCTTGTTGCTTTCGCGCATCTCCTCCTCGGTGCGTTTGCGGTCAGTGATATCACGGCCTATGCTCTGGTAGAAGCGGGTGCCCTCCACCTCCACGGTGTAGGCGCTGATCTCAATGGGGAAAGTGGTGCCGTCACTGCGTTCATGTACAGTCTCGATGTAAGACGAGCCTGTCTCATTGAGGCTTCTGACATGATCCGCCAGGTGAGGTGCCTCATTTGGGGTGCGTATATCGGCTACATTCATTCCGATAAACTTCTCGCGTGGATAACCGTAGGTGGCAATGGCTCGCTCATTGGCTTCGACAATATTCATGTCACTGTCAATCAGGAGTATGATATCATTGCCGTGTTTCATCACGAAGTCGAAGTGCTTCATGATGGCCTGCCGGTTAAGTTCTTCCTGTTGTTTTTCCCGAATGTACCGGGCGCGGGTTGCCTTGATTATGAGATAGGTCAGGCTGGCAAGGGCCAGGTAGACAAATCCCATGATCATCCAGAGCATCGTTATTTCGCGCATGAACCTGGTGAGGATCTCAGAAGCGTCTTTCTTCGCGATGAGGTACCAGTCGGTGCCGGGTACTTTTTTTACGGAGGCTACTACCTCTGCTCCTGTATAATCGATATAACTCCGGGATTCTTTTCCTTCGCCCTGCGGCTTCATTACACTCAGTTCCATCTCCCCGGCCGGTAGTGTTACAGGTTTGTCATAACCCGCGAGACGGGAGCCGTTGAGGTAAGTGACTGAGTCTCCCTCGAAGCGGAAGAGGATGCATTCGGATGTTCTTCCTGGGGTAGGCCAGGTGGAAAGCATCGGGAATAATTCCTTTTCGGGGTCAATCCTCAGGACGAGTACCCCTGCCAGGACCGTGTCACCTTCATAGGGCATCTTCATGGGAATGAGCAGGTCGAGGTGCAGGTAGCTGACAACCGGGGCAGTGTGGAAATCCGAGATTGAGATAGCGGGGGCCGAGATAGCCCTGGTAACGCTGCTACGCAGGTAATCACCCATCACACCTTCTGATTCGGGGACGGCAATACCCGGTTTGCCACCGGCGTCCACGAGCACAGCGCCTGCGAAGTCGTAGTTCTCGATCAGGGTATTGAGCAGTTGTTCGAGTCTGGATTTCTCACGCCGGGAACTGTCCCTGATGAACATGGCATCTATGTGTTCCACCAGGGTGACATTCTCATGGATCAGTGTTGCATCATTGAGCCTCTCGTTCTTCCAGTCTGATACCTGGACTGATTTGAGGTTTGCCACAGCGTCCATCTCGGTGACGGCATCACGGAGTATTCTTTCCCTCTGGCCCCTGGAATAGATAATCACACTGGCAGTGAGAAGCGCTGCAGTGAATAGGAGCACACTGACAGATGTCCATGGGAACGGTGATCTTGTTCTGTTCCTGTTCATCGGGGTTCCTGCAGAATAGGGTCTGGTCGGGGCATGAAGTTAAGAAAAATGTATCTAATCAACCTGTGAAGTGAGTTGATTATTGTGTTGAGGTAAGGAAAAAACCATCATGATGACACTGTCCGGTATGACTCAGGTGCTGCAGGAAGGATGCCTCTGGTCACAGTAAAAAATCCAACCTCAGCAGTTTATGAAAACAAAGGTGGTGCACCGGGGCAGACAGAGCATGAATACACAAAAAAATCCAGACTCAACCGGTTGCAAAATTAAAGGTGGTGCACCGGGGGCAGACAGAGCATGAATACACAAAAAAATCCAGACTCAGCCGGTTGCAAAATCAAAGATGGTGCACCGGGGCAGACAGAGCATAAATACACAAAAAAATCCCGCCCCGGTTGGGGCAGGATAGTGCAGGTGCCGCAGAAATACTACTTGGCGTTTTTCTTTTCCTTTTTCTCCTTACGCTTTTCTTTAAGGCTCTTTGTCGGCTCCTTCTTCTTGTCCTTCTTTGTTACGAGTCCTTTTGTCATGGCTTTAATAATATGATATTAAACACTTTAGGATAGTGACTTCCGGGGTGGTTCCGGTGATGTTAAAAATAATCACCCTAATTGTAAAATGCAACCCCGGGAGAGGAAAATGTGAAAAGTTTTGAACAGGTTTCAGGGGGTGTTCCGATAGCTTTGGCGCTTGTCTGACGGCTTGAGGGAAGACGTTGTCCTGTGCCGGGTTGGTGCGGTCTGTGTCACACCAGGGAAGGTTCATGGTGGCTGTCTGAGGTTAGTCGCATGCATCATACTTTTGGTCTATCCTGAGCCCCTTTTGGTCAAATAGGGTATTCCTGTGTGGTTCTTTATTATTAATTTTAGAGTTGATTTTTTAAAGGCTGAGCACATTTTTTTTCCGACAGGATTGCCCGGAGGCATTGCCCCGGGATTGATCGTCTTACGTTGTGTTGTTATAATGTGCCCGGCTCTTAAAAGACAGCCGGTTTTTTCTTTTTTTACGGCTGTGGCAGGCGAGAGGTCAGTGTGACTGACGGAACGAAGGTGTATCAGAATTGCATCGTCAATATAGACTAACTATAGGAATAACAGTGTGTTACAGAATTGTTTCCTGTTGAAACGATATCAGGTTAATTGTGCATTTGCCTGTTGGTTTATCGCGACGTCTTGAACAATTACTAATTCTGAAATTGATTATGAAAAGCTTAATCAATTCAAAAATCCGGGCCATGCTGATGGTGTTCATGGCTCTTTCGGTTTCGTCAGCTCAGGCGGAGGTGGACGATTTTTTACTGTCAGTGAGGAACGTGACTCATACGGCGAATACGCTTGAGTTCGACCTGTACCTGCTGGACACGGATGACACTCAGGACTTCGAATTTGCAGCGCTTCAGATGGGGCTTCTGCTGAACTCCTCAATATATGGGAGCGGTACTCTTACGGTCAGTTACAGTAACAGTGGCTCCGGGCTGGATGTCACCCAGCAGTTTGCCGGCTCCGTTGATGTAGTTTCTACATTGGAGGGTTATGACGGCAAGACTCTCATCAGGCTGATGGCAAATTCTCTGCCGCCTGTGCCGCCGGGTGCCGGAACGGGAACGGTGATCAGTACCAGCGGTAACGGAACCTTCCTTGCGCATTTCACAATCGAGAATACGGTAAATTTTACGTCAAATACCAGGGCAGGGCTGGAATTTTGTTCCGGCACTGCAGTTTCACCTCTCTGGCCCACGATTCTCTATTCATATATTGAAGGCAACAGCACTCCCCTGATTATCACTCCGGGCGTAGATGCGATTGTTGACGGGGATCCGTTGCTGAGTCCAAGACTACCGGAACAATTCAACCTTACCGGCGGCGAACCTTATTGCACCGGTTTGAGTGGTTCACTGACGGGACTCAGCGGTTCAGAGGCAGATGCAACGTATACCCTTTACAGAAACGGCTTCCCTGTCGGTACGATAAACGGCACCGGAAGCCCTCTCTCTTTCGGACTGCAGCCGGCAAGCACAATAACTGCGTGGGCCACAAACATCGCAGGAACAGTTCAGATGAACGGCGAACTTGTGATTACGGAGATTCCCGTGAACACGATTTCACTTACCTCCGGTGCAGGCTCCGACAGTCAGTCGCTGTGCCTAGGTACCGCTGTCACAAATATTACGTATAGTACCACAGGAGCCACCGGTGCCTCTTTTTCCGGGCTGCCCGAAGGAGTAACGGGTAACTGGACAGAGAACCTAGTCACAATATCCGGAACACCCACCACTGTACTTACAAGCAACTACACCGTAACATTAACCGGTGGTTGCGGTACGGTAAATGCGACGGGTACGATAACAGTAAATGCCTTACCGACGATAACAGTCACAACAGCACCAGTATGTTCGACTGATCTGTTGACCTATTCATTTGAGGTCACGGTCAGTTCTGGAAGTGTGCTGAGCAGTGCAGGCACAGTGACTGATCTTGGCGGCAATGTATGGAGTATAAGCGATGTGGATGTGGGGACCGATATCACGGTCACGGTCACGGATGCAAACTCCTGTGACAACAGTTTGTCAGTGATCTCGCCCGACTGCAGTTGTCCTGTGGTTACGGCCCCTGTGAGCGGTGGTGATCAGTCGTACTGCGCGGGAGAGACTATCCCCACTCTGGCGGTAACAGTAGGCTCCGGGGAGACGGCAGACTGGTATAACCAGGCTTCGGGCGGCACGTTGTTGCTGTCAGGCAGCACTACCTATGCACCCACAGTTCCCGGCACCTATTATGCAGAGGCGAGGGTTATTGTCAGCGGTTGTACAAGTTCCACCCGCACCCTTGTTACCCTGGCTGAGAATCCCCTTCCCACTGTCACCCTTGGAGCGTTGCCAACGGTATGCATTGATGCTTCGGCGTTCACTCTTACCCAGGGTTCACCGGCAGGAGGGACATACAGTGGTCCGGGCATCACTAACGGACCGGCCGGTCTGTTTGATCCGTCGGTAGCAGGAGTGGGTACGCATACAATAACATATACTTACACCGACGGTACGACAGGCTGTACCGGCAATGCGACGGGTACGATAACAGTAAATGCCTTACCGACGATAACAGTCACAACAG
>CAZMAI010000005.1:10757-13627 GCA_964564195.1 uncultured Anaerolineales bacterium
GTTGTACAAGTTCCACCCGCACCCTTGTTACCCTGGCTGAGAATCCCCTTCCCACACCCATTACTGGTATAACAACTATAAATATTGGGTCGACAACCACGCTAAACAGTACTCCAACTGGTGGCACCTGGAGCAGCGGGGATGAAACAATTGCATTAATTGACCCGGGAACAGGTGAGGTTACCGGCGTTGCAGCAGGAAGCTCTGAGATTATATATACGTTACCAACAGGTTGCTTTGTTACAACCAATGTAACTGTCGAACTGAGTGGGTTTAACAAATCAATTCCTGCAGGATGGAGCTGGTTCTCTGTAAATGTGGAGTCGGAAGATATGAGTCTGATTAATGTGCTCTCTGGCTGTGAAGCAGACGGGAACTATATAAAAGATCAATATACTTCTTCAACTTACTATGATGGATATGGTTGGTTTGGTTATCTGACATCAGTTGACCCATTAAAGATGTATAAAATCGAAACCACCAACAACTGCAGCATAAGTTATATGGGGTCACCTGTTGAGGTCTCCAATTCACTTGAACTGGTAGCGGGGTGGAACTGGATTGGATTCCTTCCACAAAATGAATTGGATATCAACAATGCCCTCTCTTCTCTTTATCTTACAGATCTTGACTACATAAAAAATCAGATCACTTCAGCTACTTATTATACCGGGTATGGATGGTTTGGCTATTTAACTGAGATGATCCCTGGGGAGGGTTATATGATCAGATTGTCGAGCCCCGGAACATTAATCTATCCAAGTCAGCCAGCCACCAAGAGTTCAGCCATTATTAAAGAAAGAGAGGAAGGACAATTCAATCCGTCTGACTATGAGTATAACGCCTCAATTACTGCATGTGTTGTGGAAAACGATCAGGTGATAGGTTCGGATGGCGATATGTTGATTGCTTATATAAATGGCCAGATAAGAGGGATAGTGACTGGACTGGTATTTGAACCAAACGGGAAGTATTTATTTCCGATAATGGTACATAATAATGAGGGAGGAGATAAAATAAAATTCAAATATCTGAATGCCCGGGAGGATAAACTCTATGATTGTAATGAAGATATTGAATTTAAAAGTGACATGATTGTTGCTGATGCATTTAAACCTTTTGAACTAACGGTTTCTTCTAAGAAGGACGAAATCCTTGTAGAAAATCCTCCTGGAGTAAATCTGTCCTGCTATCCAAATCCTTTCACTGAAAAGGTTAGTATTGAATATAATGTACCTCATGAGTTGCAGGTCATACTTACAATATACGACAGTTATGGAAGGATAATCAAATGCTTAACGAACAAACGTGAGCAACCTGGAAATATGCAGGTTAACTGGATACCCGATGGCCAGCCTGAAGGTGTTTATGTAGTTTATCTGCAAATTGGAGATGATATAACTGTCAAAAAACTAACCTTGGTTAGATAATCACACGGAAAAATACTAAAACGATGAAAAAACTTATTAAGGGCACATTGTTATTGGCTTTAGTATTGGCGTCAGTCAATACTTCAGGTCAATCTCATGGTTGGACGGTGACTCCCGCAAATTATACATACGATTGCGAGGTTAATGCCATTGTTGTTTTGGGCATGACAGAACTTACCAGTGGAACGTTGGGTGCCTTTGTCGGTACAGAATGCAGGGGCTACGCTGATGGCCTTTACTTCCCGGTAACAGGGAAGACGATATTCACGGTGAGATGTTACAGTAATTCATCAAGTGGGGAGGTCCTGACATTCAAGTACTATGATCCTGCGGGTCCCACTTACTATGATATTACAGAGACAGTCATTTTTTCCGATGATGCAGTGATAGGGAATGCTTTAACCCCACTGACTTTCAATATTGATACCAATGATCCACCAGTTTTGGGTTCCATTGGAAACAGATACGTTTGTCAATATGCAACACTTACCTTCACGGCAACGGCAACTGATCCCGATGTGCCTGCAAATACACTGACTTACAGTCTAAGCGGTGCTCCTGAGGGTGCGACTATCAACTCCTCAACTGGTCTCTTTACCTGGACTCCGGGTGTTACCATTACTCCAGGCGAATATATATTTTCAGTGGTTGTAACAGATGATGGAAGCCCCAACCTGTCAGATCAGGAAGAAATTTCAGTCACTGTCAACCCCTTGCCTGTAGTAGAAGCAGGCGTGCCCCAGACTATACCTTTTGGTACTAGCACCACACTTGATGCCACAGTTACGGGCACTGGCCTGACCTATAGCTGGACCCCTGCAGCCTCTCTGGTCAATGCTACGGTAGCAGATCCGACAACGGTCAATCTTAACACTACCACTACATTTACGCTGACAGCGACGACGTCAGCCGGATGCGTTGCATCGGACCAGGTAACTGTGACAGTCAGCGGCAGTGCACTTGCAGCCTCTGCTTCGGCCACTCCATCGACGATATGTGCCGGGACGAGTTCACAGCTGGCGGCGAATGCCACCGGAGGATCGGGATCATATACCTACAGCTGGACCTCTTCGCCCGGGACCTTCACCTCGGCTTCGGCCACTCCGACAGTAACACCTGCCGTCACCACAGTATATACCGTTGTGGTAAATGACGGGTTCAACTCTACCAGTTCCAATGTAACAGTCACCGTTAATCCCCTGCCTGTAGTAGAAGCAGGGGTGCCCCAGACTATACCTTTTGGTACGAGCACCACACTTGATGCCACAGTTACGGGCACTGGTCTGACCTATAGCTGGGCCCCTGCATCCTCTCTGGTCAATGCTACGATAGTTGATCCGACAACGGTCAATCTTAACACTACCACAACATTTACACTGACAGCAACGACGTCAGCCGGATGCGTTGCATCGGACCAGGTAACTGTGACAGTCAGCGGCA
>CAZMAI010000005.1:13727-39983 GCA_964564195.1 uncultured Anaerolineales bacterium
GGACCTCTTCGCCCGGGACCTTCACCTCGGCTTCGGCCACTCCGACAGTAACACCAGCCGTCACCACAGTATATACGGTTGTGGTGAATGACGGGTTCAACTCTACCAGTTCCAATGTGACAGTCACTGTCAACCCCTTGCCTGTAGTAGATGCAGGCGTGCCCCAGACTATACCTTTTGGTACTAGCACCACACTTGATGCCACAGTTACGGGCACTGGCCTGACCTATAGCTGGACCCCTGCAGCCTCTCTGGTCAATGCTACGGTAGCAGATCCGACAACGGTCAATCTTAACACTACCACTACATTTACGCTGACAGCGACGACGTCAGCCGGATGCGTTGCATCGGACCAGGTAACTGTGACAGTCAGCGGCAGTGCACTTGCAGCCTCTGCTTCGGCCACTCCATCGACGATATGTGCCGGGACGAGTTCACAGCTGGCGGCGAATGCCACCGGAGGATCGGGATCATATACCTACAGCTGGACCTCTTCGCCCGGGACCTTCACCTCGGCTTCGGCCACTCCGACAGTAACACCTGCCGTCACCACAGTATATACCGTTGTGGTAAATGACGGGTTCAACTCTACCAGTTCCAATGTAACAGTCACCGTTAATGCGGTGCCTGCCACGTCTTCTATTACAGGTAATAGCAACCCGGCATGCAGCAGCTCCGGGAATGTTTACAGTGTCACTCCCACAGCGGGATCGACCTATGCATGGACTGTCCCTGCAGGCTCGACAATTACTGCAGGGTCAGGCACAAATAGTATAACGGTCACATTTGGATCGACCAATGGAAACGTATCGGTGGTTGAAACGAACACTCTCGGATGTCCCGGATCCGCAAGGAATCTTTTCATCACCCTTCTGGGCTGTGGCCTTGACGCAGATTTCACCGCGACTCCCCGCATTGTATGTGCAGGAATCCCTGTTCAATTTGCAAACACCTCTCTCGGTACAACAGGAAGTACCACATTCCAATGGAATTTTGGATCAGGAGCTGATCCGGCTGAGGCTACAGGCGCAGGTCCGCATAATGTTACCTACAACACAGGCGGATTAAAGACCGTGTCTCTGACAATAACCGAAGGCGCTTCGAACACGGAGACAAAAGTCGATTATATCACTGTCAACCCCTTGCCGGGTGCTGCTGGTACCATCACAGGCCCGGCTTCAGTATGCCAGGGACAGAGCGGGGTAGGATATAGTGTACCGACCATAAACAATGCCACCAGTTACATCTGGACTTATTCAGGTACGGGTGCTACTATAACAGGTACAACGAATAATGTGAGTATCAGCTTTGCAGCTAATGCAACTTCAGGTTCTCTTACTGTACGAGGTGTTAATAGTTGCGGCAATGGCACATTGAGCGCAGGTTTTTCTATCATTGTAAATATACCTCCTACTGCACCTGTTGTTGGCACAATAACCCAGCCTACCTGCTCGGTATCAACCGGTGGCGTAGTCCTCAGCGGTTTACCGGCTCCCGGCAACTGGACCCTTACCCGCAATACAGGAGGCACCCCGATAACAAGCTCCGGAACTACCTATACTGTTACCGGACTGCCTGCAGGCACCCATACATTTACTGTAACCAACGCCAACGGATGCACCTCGCCGGCATCTGCCGAAGTTATCATCAATACACCACCCGCTGTCCCGACCGCCCCTGTCATGGGCACGGTTACTCAGCCGACCTGTGCCGTAACAACGGGCAGTGTCGGGATCAGCGGGTTACCCTCTTCCGGCACCTGGACACTTACCCGCAATCCTGGAGGTAATCAGACGTCGGGCACCGGAATATCAACGACTGTTGCCGACATCCCGCAGGGAACCTATACCTTTACGGTGACCAATGCTGCCGGATGCGTATCCCCGGCATCAGCTTCAATAACGGTAAATGCGCCGCTGCCGGTACCTGCTGTGCCAGTACATACAGTCAACTGCGACGGCGGGTTCAATCATGCCATTATCACAGTCACCAGTCCCACAGGAGCCGGATATGAATACCGTCTCAACAGTGGTACATGGCAGACAAGCAACATCTTCAATGATGTGATCAACGACAGCTACACAATTTTCGTACGCAACTCATCAGGGTGCACCGCTACCGGAGCGCCCTTCTCAGTCAACTGCGGTTGCGTCAACCCGCCGCTGCTAACTTTAGGCGCAACAACGGGCAGCACCTGTGGAATCACGGCTGTAACAGTCAGTGGCAACACCTTCGGTGGCAGCGCCACCAGTGTGACAATCACAGAGAACGGAGGCGGTACGGTCACCCCGGCATCGTCCGGCACATCACCGTTCGCTTTCACCTATACACCTACGGCTGCTGACGCAGGAAGAACTGTGGTAATCACTGTGACCACGAATAATCCCATAGGTGGACTTTGCACAGCTGCCTCGGCCACCTATTCACTGACGGTGAATGCACTCCCTGCCGCGCCCTCACCGGGAACGGTGACCCAACCTGCATGTGCCGTACCGACAGGAAGTGTTGTTCTGAACAGCCTTCCGGCATCCGGGGACTGGACAATCACCCGTACGCCGGGTGCTCAGACCTACACCGGATCAGGTACCAGCACCACAGTTACGGGTCTGGCTCCGGGAACTTATACCTTCACTGTCACCAATTCCAACGGTTGTGTCTCTGCTTCATCATCTGCTGTGTTGATCAACGCACAGCCTGACATACCGGCAGCGCCGGAAGTTGGAACAATTACCCAACCATCCTGTGCCCTTTCAACGGGAAGCGTTGCCCTGAGCGGACTGCCGGCTACGGGGACATGGACTCTGACCAGGACGCCGGGTAATGTAGCCATAACGGGAAGCGGTGCCACACGAACCGTCTCCGCCATCCCGCCGGGAACATACACGTTCACTGTTGCAAACACAGCCGGCTGCGTTTCGCCGGCATCAGCCGAGGTAATCATTAACCTTCAGCCAGTCACCCCGCCGGCGCCTGTCATCGGTACAATAACTCATCCCACCTGCGAGCTGGCCACCGGAACCATCGTTCTTGAAAACTTGCCCGAGACCGGTGAATGGACTCTCATCCGTTACCCGGGTGGGTCAACGTCAACAGGCACCGGTTCCAGTGCCACCATCTCCTCACTTCCGGCCGGAACCTATAATTTCGCAGTGCGAAATGCTGACGGATGCACTTCAGCGGTATCAGCCAACGCTATTATCAATAGCCAACCGCCGACGCCGTCTGCACCGGTGGTGGGTACAATAACTCATCCTACCTTCCTGGTTGGAACCGGAAGCGTGGTGCTTTCGGGACTCCCCTCAAGCGGGACCTGGACCCTGATACGGTACCCTGACGGCTTCACCAGCCAGGGGACGGGAACGACGCGCACTGTCTCGGGCCTCGAGCCAGGAACATACACTTTTGCAGTTACCAACTCCGTAGGATGTACCTCTGTACCTACCGCTGACGTGGTGATCAACGCCAGGCCAGGAGCTCCTGTGGTGGTAATCAACAACCCTCCGACCATCTGCGAGAATGAGACTGCAGACCTGACGGCACCGGCAGTAACAGCCGGGTCAGATGCTAACCTGACTTTTACATATTGGACTGACGAAGCGGCAACAGTGACCTATGCCACTCCTTCTTCTGCACCGGCAGGTACCTATTATATCATGGGCACTTCCACGGCAGGCTATTACACCATAAAACCCGTTGTTGTAACAGCTGACCAGGTTCCGGTAGCGAATGCCGGTCTTGACCAGGTACTTGACTACCTCTTCGGTACGACCCTGAACGCTGAAATTCCTGAAATAGGTACAGGAATATGGGCACTGGTTTCGGGCAGCGGCGACCTGTTCAACTCTGCTGCACCGTCAACATCAGTTAGTGGATTATCGATAGGAGACAATATATTCAGCTGGACCGTTACCAACGGCGCCTGTGATCCGGTCAGTGATATGATCATGGTTAGAGTCAATGACCTTCGCATCCCTACACTCATCACCCCCAACGAAGACGGGTACAATGATGAGTTCCGGCTCCATGGCCTGGAGACACTGGGAAGGACAGAACTGATCATCTTCGACCGACGCGGGCTCAAGGTCTGGGAGAGCAGTAATTATGAAAATGACTGGGATGGTAGAGATTACAACAGCAATCCACTTCCCGAGGATACCTACTTCTATGTTCTCAGGGCCGACAACGGCATATCAGTGAGCGGATATATAGTCATAAGACGCTGAGCGGACATCTTCGCTCTGCGTTAACCGTGATAATAAATTGAAACAGGAAATAAAACTCGCTATAATGAAAAAGTTAATTAGTCTGTCAGTTCTGGTCTTCCTGCCCCTTGTCCTGATGGGACAGCTGACACCGGTAACCAATCACTATGTTCTCAATCCACTGAGAATCAATCCATCATATGCCGGAAGCAGGGGAGGCCTCAGTGTTGCTGCCTTCTACCGCCAGCAGTGGGTGGGCATTGACGGCGCACCCCGGACAATGAGTCTCGAGGTTGATGCCCCGGTACTCTCAGACAAGCTGGGATTGGGACTGTTTGTGGTTAATGATCAGATTGGGGTAACAAAGCAGACCGAGGTTATGACCTCATATGCTTTCAGGATCAAGGTGGGAAGCGGCAATCTGGCCCTGGGGCTTGGTGCGGGCCTTGTGGCAACAAATACCGCATGGTCGGAACTCATTGTGAATGATCCCGGGGATGATTACATGCTGGTTGATTCCAGGGTGTTCGTCGTGCCTGATTTCAGTTTCGGGACGTACTATAATGTCAAGAACTATTTCCTGAGTTTCTCCATACCGCGGCTGCTGGGATACAGTTTCGATTTCACCAGGGACAAGTATTCACTCAAGGTGGAGCCGGGCAACTATAACTTCGTGCTCAACACAGGCTATCTCTTCCCGATAGGACTGAAAGCGAGATTCATGCCATCGGCGCTGGTTTCCTACTCTCCTGGCGATAAGCTGTTGTATGATGCAAGCGCACATTTTATCCTTAATGACAGGATATGGTTCGGAGCAACGTACAGAAGTACCGGCTCGGTGACAGCGCTGGCACAGGTAGCGGTAAACAACCAGTTCAAGGTGGCTTACTCGTACGATTTCGATTTCGGGAAGCTGGGAACCTACAGCAACGGCTCACATGAGGTCATGCTCAGGTATGAGTTCAGATATAAGGTTGATGTGGTTAATCCGCTGATTTTTTAACAGTCGAAGTTGACCCCTATGATTCAATGTTTTATGAACCTCTGCCATCTGCTTTATCAGGTAGTGTTCCAGAATATATTTCTCTAAAAATCAAATTATTTAGTTAACTTGGACAATCTGAAATTAAGAACGATGAAAATAAGGACCTCGGTTTCAGCTTTTGTTTTAGTTGTGGTGCAGTTGGCTGCATCCGCCCAGCAAGCGCCTTACACTATAACGAAGACCGCCTTCAGTACTGACGGTTATGATGAGTTTGCTCCTGTCTTTTACCGGAACGGGCTTGTCTTCTGTTCCGACAGGGGACAGGCTGTCAACAGCCAGGGGCAGGCCGTGGTGAAGATGTTTTATGCTGATACCGCTTACGCGAATAAAAAGACAAAGCCCTTTTCGAAGGATCTGAAGAGCAAGCTGAACGATGGCCCTGCTTCCTTTAACCGAGCCGCAGACACGATATACTACTCAAGGAACCTCGTTGTAGAAGGCAATTTCAAGCTACTCTCAACATACAGGAATAAACTGGGACTGTTCTATGCTGTTGCCGAGGGAAAAGGCTGGGGCAAGGTACGCGAGCTCAGGTTCAATACAGAGTGGTTCAATATCACCATGCCATGCCTGTCTCATGACGGCAAGAGACTCTACTTCGCCTCGGACAAACCTGACGGGGTGGGAGGACTGGATATCTATTACAGCAACTGGAGAAACGGTTACTGGGAAGACGCAGTAAACCTTGGGCCTGAAGTAAACACGGAAGGGAATGAGACTTACCCATTCATAAGTGAGACGGGAGAGCTCTTCTTCTCCTCGGACGGACGCGGCGGACTCGGGGGTAAGGATATTTACGTGACGAAGCAAAAGGAGAACGGATGGCATACCCCTGTGAGGCTCGCGGCGCCGGTCAACTCCGAGTATGACGACTTCGGGATCATCGCCACAGCGGATGTTAAAGAGGGTTATTTCTCCTCGGACAGGGAAAAATCCGTTGATATTTATCGCTTTACTTCGGACATGCCGCAGGTCTGGTTCGCGGAAGCGCAGAAGGAAAACCTGTACTGTTTCTCGGTATCAGATACGGGGAAAATTGCTGTTGATACTCTTAAACTGCAGTATGTATGGGATTTCGGAGACAACACAAAGATGACCGGAACGAGTGTGCATCATTGTTTCCCGGGGCCCGGGAAGTACAGTATTGTGCTGGATATCGTTGACCGCCTTACCGCGAAGACCTATTTCCGCAAGCAGACCTATGACATTGAAATAGTTGATTATGATCAGCCGTTCATCACCGGACCAGCCTATGCCGTTGCCGGAGAGCGGGTGGAATTTGACGGGATGAAGTCGTATTGTCCCGGGTATACCGTCTCCGGTTATTTCTGGGATTATGGCGATGGTACACAGAAGACAGGGGCCGGACCTTCACATACCTATACCAGTGCCGGTGAGTACGATATGAGGCTTGGCCTGACTTTGCGGTCGCAGACCACGGGTGATGTCCTTAAACGGGCTGTGACCCGCAGGATAAAGGTATTTGGCAGCAGGAGCGAGATGGACTCATGGCTTGCAGCAAAGCCTGCAACAGCCAGGGAATCCGTGGACCTGAGGGAATTTGAGAATGTGACAATTCTGGGGCAATATTCGGCTGAGGAGGAGTTCAGCAAGGAAGCTGTTTTCCAGGTAGAGATACTCTCATCTGCGACGAAGATGGAGCTCACCAATCCGCTATTCAGGAGTGTACCGGCGAAGTATTCCGTCAGAGAGGTGTTTTATCCCGAAACCGGTACCTACAGTTACATTATTGATCAGCAAATGAGTCTGATGGCAGCATATCCGGCGTATACGGAGATGCTGGCTCTGGGTTTCAGGAGCGCCAACGTGAGGCTATGTGTACTGACTGATCCCGCCGAACGTGAGCTGAATATTCTGAAGAGGAACTACGGTGTGATGACTGACACCTATTTCGATGCCCGCAACAGGCTTGTCACCAATGCATATCTGATGCTTGACCAGGTGGTGATGCTGATGAACAAGTATCCCTCGCTGAAGCTTGAGATTGGTGTGCATACTGATAACCAGGGAGTACCCAATACTCTGGAGCGTTTATCGCAGACCCGGGCGCAAGTGATAGTCAATTATCTGATTAACAGAGGCATTGCCGCGAGCCGGCTGACCCCTCGCGGTTACGGCAGCTCAAGGCCGGTAGCCTCAAATGCCACCTGGCTTGAACGTCGCCTGAACAGGAGGGTGGAGTTCAGTGTTATCAGGTAGGAAGTGCTGTTTTATACTATTAATGAGTGCCCGCAGCAGGTGGGGAGCCTGCTGTGACAGGTAAAGCTGCACATCCCTGTCATCTTAATTTAATCCTATTCTGAACAGTATATGAAGAATACACTGGTAGTTGTTTTATATCTTCTTTCTTCCACAGTCTTATTTCCACAAACGGTTCTTGTAATTGAAGGTCAGGAGATTGTTGACACCGAGACAGGTGTCTCCAACGGGTACAACATTCCCAGGACCCAGGTCACGGCGCTAACGTTCCGCAATAACACGATGACCTCTGTAAATTCCGCAGGATATATTCTTCAGGCAGGTGATGAGACGCCGGGACTAAACAACAATCATCTTGACGGAGCGGTTATAACAGGCAACAGGCTGACATGGAACGGAACTGATGCTGACAGCTGGACCCATGCACTCTTCACCGGATATAACCTTGGCGTAATCATAAAGTACAATTATCTGCTGAACACTCCCAACGGTATCCAGAGGAAATCAAATGGTATGACTGATGTTTCCGGGGTTGTGGCCTATAATATCATTAAAAATCCGAAGGTGGGAATTGTAGTTAAAGGGATGAATGGTGTCAGGATCTATAATAATACTCTTTATACTGACAAAACGACATCTCAGACCGGAAGGGGGTTGATAGATGTCCATGCCAACCTTGATGCCGGATTAAATGCACCGTCAACCGGGACAAAGATTTTCAACAATATCTTCTATACAAAGTATAACACGTATTGCATCAATGTGATGGACCAGGAAAGCCTTGACGGGTTTCAATCGGATTATAATGTGTTCTACAGTGAGTCAGGTTCACCCAGGTTCAATGCCGGAGGATCTCCTAAGACATTTGCTGAATGGCAGGCCCTCGGGTACGATGTTCACTCTGTAGTCATCAATCCGGATTTTAACAATTTTACGGACTTTGTACCTGTGCAACGGCTCGATTATGGCACTGATCTTGGCGCTGAGCTCACTGAGGGCCTGGCCACTGATGCCGTCTGGGGCGCCATTAATCCTGCCACTGCCAGGCAGAACGGGACCTGGCAGGCCGGTGCCAGGGTATACAGTGCAACAACCAACGACTCTGTTGTATTGCCCCCGAACACAACACTGATTTATCCCAATCCTGCATACGGTTTTTTTCATGCCCTTCTGACTGATGAGGACAGGGCATACAATTCCCTGAAGGTTTTTGATTCAAACGGCAGGTTGGTGCTCTCCGAGCCTCTCGGTTTTGACAGGATAAATACAATTACCCTTCCGGACGAATTAACCCCCGGATTATATACTGTCTGTCTTGAGGCGAGTGGTATTGCCCCTTTCGTAAAAAAAATGGTTGTGATTGACTGATCAGGATTATCTCTTGATAAATTTCCGGGTCAGAAGGATATCATTTGCGGAGATGATAACAATGTAAATACCTGCAGTCAGATGGGAAAGATTATAGGGTTTTACCATCTGGTTTTGAGGCACTTCTTCGGTAAGAACAGTTCTTCCCTGTGAACTTACGATTGAAACCGTATAGTTATCCAATCCTTCAGGGGCTACATAGTCAATGGAAAAATGGCCGTTATTCGGGTTTGGATATAGTTTGAATGATCCTCCAGCCGGGACAGGGGCGGTAACCCGGAAATCAAGTGTGCTTGATGTGGATGAGGATTTAAGGTTATCTGTGGCAACTGCGTGAAGAGAGTAAGAGCCCTCCTCCAGGTCTTTGAGGGTAAACACAAAAGGGGCGCTGCTCTTTTCTCCGAGTTTCACGGTTCCGTTGTACAGGGCGACGGAATGGATGGATCCGTCAGGATCATGTGCAGTGATCTCAATGTCGACGATGGCAGGTGATGTGTAAGAGCTGCCTTTGACCGGGGAAGCGATAGTGATTATGGGCGGTTGGTTCGTTTGTGCAGGTGGTTGTGTTGGTGTAGTGGCGACGCAGTTGTTTGTGACAGACAGGTCTGAGATTGAGACAGCCTGTACTCCTTCGGAGGTCTGAAGGGGGCTGACAGAAGGCCTGGTGTATGATATTTTCACCACATCGCCGTAATTGATCCTGCTTGACAGAGTAAGTGAGACCTTACTGCCTGCGACGGATACAGAGTTTACTGCCCGGGCGGTACCGTTGACGGTGACCGTGAATGCTGTAACGGCGGGCACGACTGCTGCGAGGTTGATGTTGTAGGTCATTACGATGATGGTTGGAGTGCTGTTTTCAACGACTGCTCCAGAGAAGACCGGTGTTGCAGGAGTATAGGGATTAGGGTCAGGCATCAGTATTACTGAAGTATAAGGAAGCAGGGTTACTGAGCCGGTATATTTCTTTCCAGTCACGTCAACCATCGGCTGGCTCAGGGTGATAACCTTATTCGAGGTTGACGGGTTGTAATAGAAATCAATTTTTGATGTATCGCTTACAGTAACGGCAGACTTTCCGGAGTTCTTGTCCTGGTTGGTGAATGACTGCCAGCCTGCAAGAGTTCTGAATTTGTTACCGGTTGAAGGTGAATAGGTTTGGAATACATCATCATCGTCAACCGGTCTTGTATAATAGTTGTAATCTGCAGTTCCGAAAGAAGGAATATCGTCAGCGACGGAAAAAAACTTCAGAGATACCTGAGAGGGGTCTTTAGATATAAACAGGTTGTTTTTCAGGCTGTTATTTCGGATGCTGCTTCCTGAGCTGTTTTGAAAATACATTCCATAGCTATTATTGAAAGCAGTATTGTTTTCGATCCTGTTTTCATGAGCACGGTGGATCATATAACCGGCCTCGTTGCAGTTTGCCACTGAATTATTCGTAACAATGACATTGGTTGAGTTTACATCAAGGTAAATTCCTCTGGCGATATGTCTTTCAGGATATGGTGTCCCAGCGGTATTCCCTATTACATTCCTAATAATGTTTCCATCTATTTTTCTGGAAACGCCTTCCGCGGCGGTGTAAATTCCCCCGCCGTCATTCATTGTCAGCAGGATATCGTGGATATAATTGTTTTGAATTGTAATTATGTCTGCCGTGGAAGAAAGCTTAATCCCACAATATCCAATATTCCGGATAGTATTATTTCTGACAACACAGTCATTGTCGTTAACCGCAATTCCGTTCGCGAGGTTTCCGCATAAAGCCTGACCTTCCAGGAGTCCGATATTTTCCACAACGTTATTAGTGACTTTGTGTTGATTACCAATGACTTTAATTCCTGTTTGATTGCAAAATGATATTAGGTTATTTGTAATGTTGCCATAATTGCCCCAAATATTCATTCCATCGAGGCCTGCAAAGGTAAACTGCGAATTCTGGACAGTTATATAATCGTTAATACCAATGATGAATTCAATCATATTTGCGGATGAGCCTCTGAAATGAAGGTTATCGAATGTAATATAGTCCTTGCCCGCGTTATAAGCCAGGGTGTTGAGTGTGGCAACCTCCACTTTAAGTCCTGACGGATCTGTTGCGCCGAAATAGAAATATATTCGGTTGTTTGGATTATCATGATACCATTCACCGAAAGAGGTTAGGGTTCTTCTGTCATTCTGGATAAAATATCCGTGTTTTATAACGGCATCCTGGGCTGTCCCAAGTGAGGTGTATGTCAACACCTGACCTGAATGGGAAGTTATCTGGCATCGGTCAAGCGACCAGTCATTTTTTCTTATAGCAGCTTCTGCGCCTTTCCAGTTAATATCGGATCCGAGATCTACGTCTGTAATAGAAGTATTGGTTGAAGCTGATTCGAAAATGTTGTACGATTTGTCCGGCCACCTGCCCATCGGGTATTGTTTTCCGTCTATCATCACCATATTTGTCAGTCCCTCAGCCTGCAGGGAGGCTGAATAGACTCCATCGCCCTCATTACTCCAGGTAGTTATTGATGTAAATCCTGTAATAATGGGTTTCTCTCCTGTTCCATATGCACCAAGAGTAATAGGGGAACCACTTGATCCTGACTTGGAGATAATGATCTTGCCATAAAATGTATCACCTCTTCTGAAAAGGATTCTATCACCGGGATTAAGAGATGAAAAAACTGAATTAACCTTTTCAATAGTTGCCCATGCTGTTGCGTCGGAGGTACCCTGATTCTGGTCGTTACCTCCGTTTTTTACATAATAGTCAGTAGCTGAAGCCAGGGTACTTAAGGCAAGGAAAAAAACAAAAAAGGTGTTCTTCATAGAGCTTCCAAGAGTGACGAATGCATCAAAATATTTGACTAATGTATCCTTTTTTACGACGAATGGCGCCTTTTGTTGCAAATGTGCCATCAAAAAGCAATTGTCAAATTAAAGATAAAAATTAATACTTAATACACGAATAAGAAGTTTTCTTAGTTTGTTTATTACCTACTAAGCAGATTGCATGAGCATAATAGATTCAGAACCGGTTCAATTTTTCCTCAAATTCATCACTAAGGGGCATGAAAGGAGTGTTCGGGCGAAAAAGAATATAATTAGTTCCCTTGCAATAAAGGGAATGAGTATCCTGATCAGTTTTTTCACATTGCCTATTACCTTAAGTTATGTTGATTCATCCACATATGGTGTCTGGTTAACTATCAGTTCAATCGTAGGCTGGTTTGTTTTCTTTGACATTGGGTTGACCCAGGGACTTAGAAACAGGTTGGCTGAAGCGAAGGCAAAAGGTGATAACAGTCTTGCCAGAATTTATGTGAGTACAACATATGCATTGTTGGGGTTGATCTTCATAACCGTTTGGGTGATATTCATATCTGTCAGCGGATTCATTGATTGGACAGATCTGTTAAATGTTTCAGAGATAATGAGACATGATGTTACTATCCTTGTCCTGATCGTTTTTACTTATTTTTGCATTTCCTTTGTTTTCAGAATAATCACGACAATATTGCTTGCTGATCAGCAGCCTGCCGGATCATCTTTGATTGACTTACTTGGTCAGTTTGTCTCCCTGTTAGTAATAGTCGTTCTGGTCAAGACGACGGAAGGTTCCCTTGTCAAGCTCGGAATTGCTTTGTGTGCATCACCGTTGATAGTATTGGTTGGCGCCAATTTTTTATTATTCAACGGGAAATATAGAGTTTACAAACCTTCATTATCCCAGGTTAAGTTTTCGCATGCAAAGGACCTTTTCAATATTGGACTGATTTTCTTCATAATTCAAGTTGCAGGGATTGTCCAGTTTCAGACGGCCAATATTATTATAGCCAGGAATTTTGGCACGGCTGAAGTTACCTCATACAATGTGGTTTATAAATACTTCGGTATGTTGTACATGTTTTCAAATATCTTCCTGATGCCTTTTTGGTCGGCTTCAACAGAAGCTTACCAGAAAAATGATATTCAATGGATAAAAAATGGAATCAGAAGATATAATCAATTAAATATTCTCCTTTTAATTGCCAGCACCCTGATGTTGGCTTTTTCTGCTCCATTTTACCGCATTTGGCTTGGTGAAGGGAAGGTATCTATACCGCTTGCTCTCACATTCTGGGGTTTCTTCTATTATAATGTAATGATGTTTGGAGGAAAATATGTCCAGTTTTTAAACGGAATTGGCGCTCTGAGAATTCAATTCATTGCAAGCTTACTGAGTCCCATAATTTACATAGGGATAGTAATGATATTGATTAAGCACTTTCATATCGGGGTTTATGCAATTTTTATAGGATCGATAGTAGCAAATCTAAATGGTTATCTTATTGCTCCATTACAATATCATATGGTGGTAAACAAAAAAAAGAAAGGAATATGGTTACGCTAACTTAAAAGATTGATGACCGGCTCATTTGACAGCTTAACTTTATGCCTGTATTGAAAAAGTACTGAATTCTGATGATCACAAAGAGACAGATAATAATAATCAGCTTCGTCTTCGCACTGTTATTTCACCTGGTCTTCCATTTTGACTTGTACGGACCGGCTGTAAGTCTGTTTAAAAGTTACCCGAAGTATGTTCTGGCGTTGGCTTCTGCACTGATGATGGTCTTTGTTTATATTGCTACCTACTGGAGGATCAAGTTAAAAGGAAGCAGTATAGTAATCTGGTATGACATCCTTATTTTATGGACTGTCATTTGTATCGTCAGAAGCCTTTTGACATTGAATGGTAGAGAGGAGGCTATTGATTTTATTTTTAGCAGTTACCTGGGCATCTCACTTTTCCCGGTTTTATTCTTTATCGCAGGCCTCAATGTTACCTACTTCCGTCCTATTAATAGTATACTCATAATATATCTGATTCTGGCATCGCTGATTTCCTTTAGCTTTTTCAACTACTTTGAGTTGCAGGTATTTCTGCTTTATCCCTTGTTTTTCATGATCCTGACCATTCCACTTCAAAAATCAGGTACAAAATGGTTGATATTTCTAGTTTCGCTGGCAGTAGTTCTTCTCTCGTTTACAAACAGAGCCGGAGTTCTCAGAATAATAATAAGCTATTCCATATTGCTCGTTTACTTTGTTATGACTCGTGTTAAGATAAACAAGAAGTTACTTTATGCTGCTGCATTCTTAATTCTTATGATTCCGGTAATTTCACTTTATCTGGGCATAAAAGGACAAAGTGTCTTTCAGATGATTTTGGGTGAAGACTATCAACCCTACAGCCAGTTAAACCCATACTCAGATACAAGGACATTTTTATATTTCGAGGTATTTCAAGACCTTAAAGCTAATAATGCATTTATTTTGGGCAAAGGCATGGGAGCCGGGTATTATTCAGGTTCTTTTACAACCTATAACAGAGATGTAGTTGAGGTGGGTTTTCTGCAGATTCTGCTTAAGACTGGAATAATCGGGTTTTTGTTATATGTTTCTATTATTATATCTGCCGTTTTCAAGGCTCTTGGCAAATCCAAGAGTCAATTCATAAAATCCATTGGGCTAATGTTGGCCGGGTATTTATTGATGTTTTTTGTAGAGAATATATTGGCATACAATGCATTGAATGTGTTGGTATGGATAGCTGTCGGCATGTGCCATTCGGATGATTATCTCAAAATGACGGATGAGGAAATCA
This sequence comes from uncultured Anaerolineales bacterium, assembly GCA_964564195.1. Taxonomy (GTDB): domain Bacteria; phylum Chloroflexota; class Anaerolineae; order UBA1429; family UBA1429; genus JAAYED01. Next base: position 28,207 of record CAZMAI010000005.1, read on the forward strand.
GAACCTACTTAAGCAGAAAAGGCTCATCCGCTTATTTGAAAGAAACGCCACAGTTAAGTAAGAAAGAATAAACCATCAAATGTCATAACGTAGATATGCATGATCACCAGTTAGATAGATGTAGGAATTAATCATTCAAAATAGAACTGAATCTCGTGATGAAGATACTTTGGCTATCGAATGTAAAACAGACTGATGCCGCTGCCAATTCCAGTGGCACATGGCTTCATCCACTTGCCACGGGATTATCCAGATCCGGATCAGTAGAGCTTTATAATATTTCTATTGATCTTGTCAGTAAGACAACCAGGAGAGATGCCGGAAAAATAGCCCAATGGCTGCTGCCTCGGGAAGAGTTGATGGTGAACAGATTGCCAAATGAATCATTGATCGCAGATATTCAGGGTATTGTGAACGAGATAGATCCGGATATAATCCATGTCTGGGGGACAGAGTTACCCTGGGGCTTACTTACGGCCAGAGGGTACTTGCGTGGAAACATTCTTCTTGAAATTCAGGGATTGAAGTTTGCAGTTGCAGATCATTTTTATTCCGGACTGACTCCTCTGGAGCTTCTCTCAACCCTGAATGTCAATGAATTCATTAAGCCATCGGCTTCTCTTCCAGGCCTTAAAAGATCATTCCGGAAATGGGGATTCAATGAAAAGGAAATGATCCTCGGGCATAAGATGATTTCAACTCAATCAGAATGGGTGAGAGCTAATGTTAGAGCAATTAATCCGGATGCCCGTCTCTTTAAGACTTCGATGATGCTCAGGAGCGAGTTTATAGAGACCCCCAGATGGTGCAAAGAAGAGTGTATGCCTCTAAGGATATTTAGCATTACGTCTTCATTTGTGTCTTATAAGGGATTTCATGTGCTCCTCAGGGCAGCAGCAGTTTTAAGGAGACAATATCCCATGTTAAAAGTTATTTTGGCTGGCAGCATCTCATACAGACTACGAGCAGATGGGTATACCAAGTACTTGCGCAAATTGGTTATTGAACTTGGTCTGCAGGAAAGTGTAGATTGGATAGGTCCTCTTAAAGCCAACGAAATAGTCGATCAGTTCAAAATGGCGAATGTAGTAGTAATTCCTTCATTTGTAGAGTCTTACTGCCTTACGCTTGATGAGGCATTAACAGTTGGAGTTCCTGTTGTGGCATCTTATGCAGGAGCTATGCCTGAACTGGCTTCCAATGATTCATCCGCATTGTTTTTCCCTCCTGGTGATTCCGTTTTATGTGCTGAAAAAGTATCGAGGGTCTTTAGTGAAAAGGACCTTGCTGAAAGCTTGTCTGTTACAGCTTATAACGAGAGAAGAAAGGCAACCCCTGACAGCATCATCAACAACCAAATAATGATCTATTCGGAATGTCTGAATGATCGTTTGCACAATGCCAACCTATAATCTGTTGACAAAAGCATCTTAAATAAGGCCAACTAATAAAATATGCAGATTCCTAAGGTACTAATCATTGGAGAAACATTTAGAGCCAACGGAGGTGGTGGAATTACCATGATGAACCTGTTCAGGGAGTGGCCATCTGACAGGTTGGCTGTTATTACAGAGTTGACACACGAATGTTCAAGAGAATATCATTGTAATAAATACTACCAAATAGGGCATCTGGAGAAAAGGATACCTTTTCCGCTTAAGATTTTCAAAAAAAAGATCATTTCAGGCGACTTTCAGATTCAAAGTATGACGAGTCAAGATATTTCACGGATCAATTCATCTGGAGGTCTGAAGGATGCTTTAAAGAACATTTATTATAGGACAATTCATATTCTTGGATTATACCATTTTACAAACAAGATAATTTTATCTGACAGGTTGCTGAATTGGGTGAATGAATACTCTCCTGATATTATTTACCATCAGCCGTTCAATTATTCTGACATGAAACTTGCGTACAAGCTTAAGTGTGCAATACAGAAACCATTGGTGGTACATGTCATGGATGATATTGTAAGTTTTGCCACCAAACCCAATTTGCTCTTTTTCTACTGGCAGAAGCAAATAGAGAAACTCTTCAGGAGACTGATTGAATCCGCATCTCTGTGTCTTAGCATTTCAGACTACATGAGTCTTGAATACTATCGGAGATACAATAAGAAATGCCTCTCATTCCGGAATCCGGTTGATCTTGAAAGATGGATTCCTCACCGCAAAAATGATTGGCAAACAGGCAATTCAATCAAGATTATTTATACAGGCAGGCTTGCTGTGCCAAACATTTTATCATTGTTGAACATTTGCATCGCAATAAGTAACCTGCGATCCAAAAACGTTGATATTAACCTGGACATATATTCATTAGACACTAACCAGACATTTTACAGGAAGATCAGGGGCCTTGAAGGGATTCACATCAGGAAGCCAGTGCCTTATGATCATATACCTCAGGTAATGAGCACCTATGACCTTGCGGTTCTTCCCATTGACTTTGATAGGAGAGGATTAAGGTTTGCAAAATATTCGATATCAACCAAGACCTCGGAATACCTTATATCCGGTGTTCCTGTTCTGCTCCTGGCTCCCGAAGAAACAGCGTTGAGTTTTTATGCAAGCAAAACTGAAAGTATGTTTGTTCTGAATGATCCTGAAATCAGGTGCATTGAAAGTGCAATTTTACAGTTAACAGGTGACATTTCACTAAGAGAGCAACTTGCTGAACGAGCCTTTTCTGTTGCCAAGGAGGATTCAGATGGCATCAAGGTCAGGGAATCCTTCAAAGCGGCCCTCATCTCAGCAATGAACCTATAAGAAGTAAATTTTGAAAAGCAATTATTGAATAAATCTCAAGCGACCCTAACTCTAGCTGGTAAGTAGCAGATGAATGGCATAAGTGTAATAATACCGGTATATAATCGGCAGGAGTTCATTAGTCAGGCTATCCGGAGCGTTCTTAATCAGAACTATAATGGTACGCTTGAAATAATCATTTCTGATGATGGTTCTACAGACAGGACTCTGGAGATTGTAAATTCATACGCTGATAAGGTAAAACTAGTGCGGAAACCGGCAGGTCAGTCAGGATCAGGTGCATCAGGTGCAAGAAACAGGGGGCTAAGGGCTGCAGAACAACCTTTAGTCTGTTTTTTGGACTCAGATGATTTTTATCTTCCTGATCACCTAAACAGGGCATCGGCAGCATTGGAAAAGCATCCGGATACAGGATTCGTTTTTTGCAGTTCTCTGTTGTTCAAAGAGAGTACAGGAATGAAAATGTTCAAAAGATGGACCCATAACCCTGTACTGAGAATTGATGTAGCTCATCCTGTGGTATCCAGATCTCTAATTGTCACTACAAATGCATTTTTATTCAGACGTGAAGTTTTTTCCAGGGTAGGCTACTTTAACGAAAATTATTCCAACGCCGAAGACAGTGACATGTGGATGAGAATCAGCGAACAATACAAAGGACTGTTCCTGGACTATTATGGTGCTGCGTATCGGATTGATCATGGCTATGGTCAATTAACGAAAATTCACCGTGATACAATATCCCTTAGTTCTCTGAATGTTTTTAAAGATGCAATTGACAGATATTACAGCAGGAATCTTAAGAACCAGTTCCGGATATTCACGTTGAAGAGGTACTTCTATTATTACAAGTATGAAAAAAGAATGTACATATACAGATTGATCTCCCTCTTCCTAGTATTCAGATACCCTCTGGGATTCCTTCAGCGTATTCCACTTGTTTATTACGGATATATTTCAAGGAGGCGTAACCATGGGTGGCAAAGCCTTGATTTTTTCATTGGTAAAACCAAATCATCGGAATTTGATAAAGTGGATAATGACCTTAATACAGATTAATTAAAACGTCATCATTAAAGATCCGTTATGACAAACGATCATATCCCAAAGATTCTGATATTCAGCCAGACATTTAACGAAGTTTCAGGAGGCGGCATTACCCTGACCAATATTTTTACTGGATACCCAAAAGAGAAACTGGCTGTCCTGACGTATCCCTTTATGCTCGCGAATGTATCATTTGAAACCTGTGATAATTATTACCGGATTGGCCGGGATGAATACCGATGGCATTATCCATTGTACCTCTTCAAGAAAACATATGATTCGGGTTTGATCAGAGCCAAATCCGGAAGTCCGCAGGTTGATAAAGCATCACTCACCTTCAGAAACCGCTTATCTTCAAGTATTCTTACTCCATTATTAAGGTGGACTGGATTTTCACATTGCGTCTCAGAAATTGTTCTTTCCGAAAAACTGATCGCCTGGCTGAAGGATTACAATCCCGATATCTTGTACCTTCAAATATCAAACAGGGAGAGTATACTTTTTTCGCTCCGGCTGATTGAATTCCTGGAAATCCCTGTTATCATACATATGATGGATGACTGGCCCTCAACTATAAGTTCTGTCGGGCCAAAGAAAAGTCACTGGAAGAAAAAAATTGACAGCGAATTCAGTACACTGCTGGATAGAGTGGACCTCTGCCTGAGCATAAGTGAAGCAATGTCGGAAGAGTATTTAAAGCGATATGGAAGAAAATTCATTCCGTTTCACAATCCAATAAACCCGGAAAGATTCAATAATGTCAGACCATCTTTAAAAGCTGATCCCAAACATTTTCAAATATTGTATCTGGGAAGAATCGGAACAGCGAATCAGTCTTCACTGCTTAAGTTTGCTCGGTTTATCTCAGAATTCCGCCATGATGACTTAAATATTCATCTGGACATCTACACCAAAGATACGGAGAATCAGTATGTACGGAAAATCGAAAGGCTCAGGCAGGTACGGGTCAGACAGGCTATAGGTCATGATGAAGTTCCCAATCTGATGCAAGAGTATGATCTCCTTCTGCTTCCTCTTGATTTTTCAGAGTCAGGTCTCAGGTTCTCACGATTATCAATGCCGACGAAGGCTACTGAATATATGATTTCCGGAGTCCCAATGCTTGTATTTGCACCATCAACTACTGCAATTTCCAGATTTTGCGCAGCGCATGCATGCGGGCACTGTATTTCTTCGGAGAATGTTAATGAAATTGCAGAAGGATTGTCTCAAATAATAGATGATTCTCATTACCGACAGGCTTTGGCAGAAAGAGCGGTAGTGCTTGCCCGAAAGTTATTTGATGCCGAGAATGTAAGGAATGAGTTTAAGGACTTGCTAATCAATCTGGTAAATTCGCATATCCCTAAAAGTGATTGAGATTCAGGCAGTGACACACTCCGTTCAGACCTAGCAGCCCTTTTCTAGAGCAAAATTCGATAAAGTCAATGATTCAGTTCAGGATCATGAGTAGACACGTTCCCTGATCCAGTCTATTTTATTTTTGATTTCTTTGGCCGGTATGCCAGCCGCAATTGAATGGCTGGGTACATCACTGGTTACAATCGCATTTATGCCAATTATACTGTTGCTGCCGATCCTGGCCCCTTTAAGTATTATTGACCTTGCTCCGATCCATACATGATTACCTACTTCGATATCCTGAGCCGGATTTATCCTCTTTTTTGATTCAAGATCAATAATTGTGTGTGAATCTCCTGTCCTGAATTCAATATCTCGCGAAAACATGCAATCTTCCCCAATGGTAATTTTACTGTTTGGCTCAGTAACTGCCAGGTGAGCTGATTCAATTGTAGTATATTGTCCGATTACTATCTGACAGTCATGATCTTCAAACCATACACTGCCACTTTTGTACTCACAATTATTTGCAATTTTAAGCACATGGTTATTCCCCCTGATATAAATCACAAGATCCGATAATTCCGCTCCGACCCCAATTGAGATCAGATTATTATTGCCCGCCACGTCAAAACGAACATTGCTTAAGAAACCATAATTAATAATCTTATTGTTTTTTCCGGATATCGGCCTTTTCAATTTTTTCCTGACTTTTTTGGCCTTTCTGACTAATGAATTCAGATAATGGTTATTAGTGATGATGGCCTTGATCAGTTTTTTAATGCTCATCGCTGAGAGATCTTATTAGATAATCGCTTGGGTAAAGATCGATAATTTCTTAATTGATCATCAAACCGAAAGTAGAAATAATCATGATAAGATTGCCAGAGTGCTAACACGAGTATGATGCCTGTAATACGTAAAGGCATACGCACCGGACATCTGTCATTTTGTAGTTTGCATCTATTCATATTCTCGCCTTTCGATATGGAGGCCTGAGGTATTCAATTTATTTCTGAAATTGCCCAGAGTGTTTAAAATAGTATGAATGTATAATCGTTAATATAATCGTTATGCCACATACTTTTTCCGATTATTCAGATAATAATCTGATCGGCCTGTATTAATTGATGAATGAAATGGATAGGACCCTGAAGCGTAGTAAAGTGAGTTTATTGATGGAAGTTATGCATGATCCTCATCGTAAGCCAGTATGGCTTATTTTAAAAGAATTGCTAAAGCTCCTGATTATACATAAAGAAATACCAGGTCATTACTTCTCCGGGTACCTATTTAAGAGCACTGTTGATTGTCCGGAAAATTTCATTCCTATCAGAAGAGCCAGGAAAATAGTCCCCGGCTTAAATGACCAGAAGCTGAAGGAGGTTTTAGATAACAAGCTCTATTTTAACCTCTTTTACGGGCAATTCGGCATTGATATCCCTGAGGTTGTGATGTTTAATCATGGCAGTCTTTTTGGCAGAGGGTCTGAATCCTTTGAGGTTAGAACTGAAGATGAGTTTAGTCAAAGACTTAGAGAGCTGTTTCATCAATTTCCATCACCAGGATCTGTTATTATTAAGAAGATTTATGCCAGTTCTAAAGGCAGTGATATTTATAAGCTCAAAGCAGAGGAGATCGATACAGAACCGGATAAGGTATCGATGATATTCCAAAGGATAAGAAGCTCTGAATTCTTGTTCCAGAAGACAATTATCCAGCATCATATCCTGAATCTCCTGAATCCATCATCGGTGAACACCCTCAGAATTGATACTCTTTTGGATGCGCATGGCAGAGCACAAGTTCTGTCAGGGTACCTCAGAATGAGTCTGGGAAATCATTTTGTTGATAATATAGGCAGTGGGGGCTGTATGGTAAGTGTTGACCTGGATACTGGTAGACTAAACAGGTATGCACGATCTGATTTTAACTATTATGGCGTTGAGCTCCTTACAGAACATCCGGTGACAGGTACAATTTTTGATGGATTTCAGCTGCCTTTTATTGAAGAGGTAAAAGATCTTGTATCCAGAGCGGCCGAATTGATGCCTGGCTTAAGGATTGTTGGCTGGGACGTTGCAATATCGGAAACGGGGCCGATAATAGTTGAAGGGAACTCTGACTACGGCATTAGAGGGAATGATCTTGCTTATGGGGGCTACCTGGCACATCCCGTATTAAAAGAAGTCTTGAAAGAAGCTAATTTATAGCTCCTTATATAATTACATGATGGCATCCGAAAAAATCAATTTGCTGGTCCTGATAAGAGATTATCCTGTAGGTCTGGCAGTTACCAAAAAGATCCATAACCTGTTGACATTCTTAATCAATAAGAATATGGTCATAAGGGTTTTGTCCTACAGGAGCAAATTCAGCCAACCTGCTTATGATTCAGAGAAATATCTCATTCCTTTTGAAAGCATTGGGAATAATGTTAAGCTTACAAATCCGTTCAAAACCAGCCTCTATTATCTAAGAGGTTTAAGAACAATAGGGACCGGTAAGAAAAATGGATACGAGAATATTTTTTATTGTGTCGGACCGGTTAATATAGAGAACTTCCTCTTCGTTTTCTGGGCAAGAATCAGGCACTATAAGATTGTTTTCGATATAAACGAAGATTATTCTTTTTTTGAGGATAATGTAAAGACTATTTCAAGGATAAAAATTGCTACAACGAGGAAGCTCGATATATTGACCTATAAGTGGGCACAAGCCATAACTGTGGTTTCAAGTCATCTGAGGAACAAATACCTGAATCTGACTGATAAACCTGTAATTCTGGTCCCTGTCACTGCTGCGCCTAATCTGAAGCCCGAGCGAAAGTCAGGTCGAAAGGGTATTAAAGTCGTTTATGCCGGCACATTTGACCTTAAGGACGGAGTAAAATCTATAATTGAAGGTTTTCTGCTGTTCGGCAAAAAGCATGAGAATGCTGAATTGATCCTTGCAGGAAAAAGCGAACAACAATTGGATTATAAGAAGGAATATCAGAATTGCCAAAACATAATCTTCAAAGGGTATGTTCCGGATTCCCAGTTCTATGAGATTCTAAGGGAGGCTGATGTACTATGCATGTGCAGGACTAATTCCGATTTTTCCAATGCAGGCTTCCCGTTTAAACTGGGTGAATACCTGGCAACCGGAAACCCGGTTATCTCAACAAGAGCAAGTGATGTATGCACTTATCTGAGTCAGGAGGATGCTTTCATCGTCGATTTTGACAGTCCTTCAGGTATTGCTGCAGCACTTGAATCAATAACCGAAAATCCGGACGAAGCGAGAAGGATAGGATTGAATGGGTTTAAGAAGTATGAAACTTTCTTCTCTCCTGAATCTAATGGTAAATTGTTGCATGACCTGTTGAAGAGTATATGATGGGAATGGTCAGGGCAGATTAAAGATAAAAAAGGCATAAGTATAGAATGGAATCGGTAAGTATTGTCATCGGGGGGGATCTTGGACCAACCAGATCTAATTTTTCACACTTTTCATCTGGAAGATTGTCGGATGTTATAGATAGTCAGATCTTATCATTACTGGCATCTGCCGACTTCAGAATATTCAATTTGGAGATTCCCCTGACAGATGAACAGAATCCAATATCTAAAGACGGGCCTTGCCTTTCAGCACCTACAGAAACAATCAAGGGTATTGTCTCACTAAAACCTTCTCTCTTCACGCTGGCGAACAACCACATAATGGATCATGGCGATTCGGGGTTTAAGGACACAATTTCAATTCTGAAAGAAAGTAATATCTGCTTTGTGGGTGCCGGTAAAAATCTGAGCGAAGCATTGAAACCGGTTATCCTCGAAAAAAATGGCCGGAAGGTAGGTGTTTACGGTTGTGCGGAGAATGAATTTTCAATAGCCGGAACATCAAAGGCAGGAGCAAATCCCTTTGATCCGCTTGAAAGCCTTGACCACATAAACAGGCTTAAAGCAGAATGTGATTATCTGATCGTACTTCATCACGGAGGCAAAGAGCGTTATCGTCTGCCATCTCCCGAACTGCAACGAGTATGCAGGAAAATGATTGGTCACGGAGCAGATCTTGTAGTATGCCAGCACAGTCACTCTGTCGGATGCTTTGAGCAATATGGTGAAGGGTCAATTGTATACGGTCAGGGAAATTTCCTTTTTGACAGGCATGATGATGAATTTTATCAGACAGGGTTGCTGATAAAAATTGAAATAGACTCAAATATTGAGGTAAGTTACATCCCGATCCGGAAAAGAAAAAACGGAGTTGACCTTGCTGATCAGAATGCCGGTGAAAAAATTCTGAAGGATTTCTATGAAAGAACAAAGGCAATACAAAATCCTTCATTTATTGAAGAGGAGTTTGATAAATACTGCGAGGATAATGGTCAGTATTATCTGGCAACACTTGCGGGCTTTGGAAAAACATTAAGAAGAATTGATAAGGTTTTGAAACGTCCTTTTACCAGGGCGATCTATTCAGAAGCCAAGCTCAACACAATCCGAAATCATTTTGAATGCGAAACTCATCGTGAGATTCTGTTGAGATACATAAAGATACTTAATATGGGTAAAAAGCGTTAAGAATCTGGATAATGACTGATTTAAATATTACTTATATATGCGAAAACTGATCATATTGACTGACGAATATTCGGAGTTCCTTGTGTCGAAAGCAGACCTAAGGAATTTTACATCAATGGATGTTAACATCATCAGTGATTGGTTTCTTGGGAAAGGCTACGAGGTGTCTGTGTGCAAGTTCAGTAAACTTGATCTGACGATCTGTTATAAGGGTTATTACATTATGTACCAAACCTCAGAAGCCCCCGGGGCATTTTATAAAAGATATATTGAAGATATTGTGTTCTACCTGGAAAAGCAGGGCGCAGTGGTTTTACCCACTCATGAATACCTCAAGGCTCATCATGACAAGGTATTCATGGAATTATTAAGAATGAGATTCTCCAATGATTCACTCAAGACGATCCGGAGTAATTGCTACGGATCCTGGGTTGATGCACTGAGTTATACCGGAAGTTTTCCGGTAGTAATTAAGCAGGCTTCAGGTTCTGCTGGCAAAGGAGTATATCTTGCTCATAACAGGAATGAGTTTCGGAGGATGGTCAAAAACGCCGGTCGCACAATAATCGGAGCCGGAGTCAGAGATTTAGTCCTAACCTGGATCAAGAACACTGCGAAAGAAGCAGTAAAATGGCTCTATCCTTCTCGAAAAAGCTATGTGAAATATAATACTGCACCCATCAGCAGTGCTGTTGTGGTTCAAAACTATATTCCGGGATTGGCCGGTGATTATAAAGTACTCTATTTCGGAGGAAGATATTATTGCATGTATCGGAAGAACAGGCCGAATGATTTCAGAGCGAGCGGTAGTGGTCAGTTCTTTGATGTGCCTGAAGAAGAGCAGCAAGGGGTGCTGGAGTTTGCCAGAACTGTAACTCTCGAGATCAATTTCCCAATCATTGGAATGGACATAGGATTTGACGGGGAAACTTACCATCTGATAGAATTCCAGATGATTCATCTGGGTACTTCTGCACTTCAGAGATCCAGATTCTGGCATGAATTCCTTAACGAATCATGGGTTAAAACAGAGGGCAGATCTGTTCTGGAAGAAGAGTTGGCCAGATCAATTGACTCATACATTAACCTTAATTATGAGAAAGAATAAAAGCCTATGTCAACCGAAAAAGTAAACATAGGAGTCTTAATCAATGACATGATTGTTCAGCAATGGATTCTGAAAACCATTGATAACCTTTCCAGGTCTGAATATGCAGAAGTCAGCTTAATAATCACCAGGGATCAGGATGCGGAGGCGAAGAAAAGTAACCGAAAGTACGGAGGCATAAATCCTGTAAAAATCTATGAAGCACTGGACAGGACCTTCTTCCGGCGCTCACACGATTATCATAGTCTAAAGGATTTATCTGAACTCAGCGCGGATGTGACAGTATATAACCTGGTGGCTGGTTCAAGCGGCTCAGTACCGGTTGAAAAAAAGAAGGAACTGATTAATCAGATTAAACCTGACCTGATAATACTTTTCGGAAGGCATCAGCTGGAAGAAGAAATCTTTAGCATTCCAAGGTACGGGGTGTGGAGATTTTCGGTAGATACTTCAGCTGAACCCGGGGAACTGGATTTTGGTTACCGTGAAGTCATACACCATCTGCCACTTACAGAAACTATTATTGAGCAGGTAAGGGGACAAGGGTACTCAATCGATACTATTTATCGCTCCAGGGAATCGACTTACCGTTTTTCTGTCAATATCAACAGAAATAAGTTCTATTACAGGGCTACCATGATACTTCCCAGGTTAGTAGAAGGACTGGCAAGGTTCGGAGAGGATTACCTGGCAGCTTTAAAAGACAGGCACACTAAAGCAGTTGTTGGGGACAGGCTTCCCGTTGATTCACATGACTCCGGGGATTGGAAGGCGTTATGGAGTCATCTTGCCAAGCTTCTGTTACTTGGCTTCAATAAGCTCATTTATACGGATGCCTTCAGCTGGCATTTATTGATTGACCGGGACAATGAGGGTATGGGGAGATTAAATAATTTCTCATCATATAGGTTTATTAAA
>CAZMAI010000006.1:0-39454 GCA_964564195.1 uncultured Anaerolineales bacterium
TCTCGCGGCGACGACCGGCCTCGTCATCCCGGGTGGTCTCGGGAACGCAATCGATCTCCTGGGCAGCTGGTTTGGCACACTGTTCGCGTCCAACGCGCGGCCGCTTTACCAGGCCCCCCTGGTGTTCGCCGTCTACGAACCGCTCGTGCTCTTGCTAAGCCTGTTCGGTATCTATGTTGGAGTGCGGGAGCGGCACCGGGGAGAGGCCGCGTTGGCGATTTGGTTGCTGGTTGCTCTCGCATTCACGACGCTGCTGGGTCACCGGGACGCCCGCTGGATGCTCGCCGTCTCGGTGCCGCTGACGCTGCTCGCAGGCAGAGCGGTGCAGAGGCTGTGGGACGCCCGCTTCTATCCACACAACCGGTACGACGCGATCGCTCTGGGTGCCGGAGTTTGCTTGGCAGGACTCTGCTATGTTGAGCTGACGGGATACCTGCAAGCGCTGGACATGGCATACCTGTGGTTGGCCCTGTTGGCTGTTGGGTTGCTCGGCGCTGTCCTAAGCGGGTACGCGGCCTGGGCTGGCAGGGGAGCAGCGGGCCGCGTGGCGCTCTGTCTGCTCCTTGTCGCGGCGCTGGGACTCACGATCCGAGGCACGGTCGCGTTGGCCTACGATCGCGCACGGGATCCCTGGGAGCCTTTGCTCTATGGCCCAACGAGCGGGTCATTGCGCCAGTTAGAGTCGTTCCTGGAGCACGTCTCACTCACAGAGGCAGGCGATCCGCGCGCTCTGGACATCCGCTATGAGCGATCCCTAGGGCCTCATATGGCATGGCTTCTGCGAGAATATCCCAATGCGTATGCCACGGTACGCGTTGGTGAACAGTCAGGCGCCACCGTACTGATCAGTGCGCCGCGAGCGCCAGAGGATGCGCCCTACGGATACGCGGGCCAGTCCTTTACCCTGCGAGAATGGCGCCCTGCACAAGCGCGATCGTCTATTGAGATTGTCAAGTGGCTCTTGTTTCGTCAACCGGGACCCGAAGCTTCGCCGGAGCAGTTCTGGGTTTGGGTCAAGATAGAGCCTGGGGGAGACCATGGAGAATAGCCTGCAGGATTACGGCCTTCCAGAGGAGCAACCAGCGAGCTGGCTGGACCTCCCGCTGATACCCGGCCTGCGCATCGACCGCTGGACGGCCATCTATGCTGCCGTGATGCTGTTTGTCGCCTTTACGCGGTTGTGGGATCTCGGCACGCGAAGCTATAGCCACGACGAGAGCATCCATGCCTGGGAGGCCTGGAAACTCATCACTGGCAGGGGCTACACCCACAGCCCCGTCTACCATGGCCCCTTGCTCTACCACATTACGGCGCTTGTCTTTGCCCTGCTGGGCGATTCGGATGTGACAGGACGGCTGGCAACGTCGCTCGCCGGTATCGCGATCGTGTTTGCCCCTCTGGCCATGCGACGCTGGCTGGGCGACAGGGCTGTCCTCGCCGCAACCGTCCTGATGGCCATCTCGCCGGTGATGATGCACCGCTCACGATTCATTCGCCATGATCAGTTCACCATTCTCTTTAACCTGGTCCTGATCATCGCGTGTCTGCACTATCTCGATCGTCGCAAACCTGTCTATCTCCATGTCGCCGCCGCATCCCTCGCGCTGGGCTTTGCCGGCAAAGAGACCACTTTCATCACCTACGCGATCTTTGGGTCGTACCTTGCCGGCTTGTTGCTCTTCGCCTGGGTACGGACGCGTGACCTGCGTCTGGAGACCCTGATCGCGCAACCGGCCTTTGATCTGGTAGTGGTCATTGGGACACTGATCCTGCCCTTTGCGTCGCCGCTCGTTATCGAGCTTCTCGGGCACAACCCCGTGGACTATACCGCGGGGCCGATGATGTTCTCACTGGGCATCGCCCTGGTGATGTTCGGCATAGGCGCCGGCATTGGCCTCTGGTGGGATCCCCGCCGGTGGGCCATCTGTGCCGCCATCTTTTGGGGGATTTTCATTCCGCTGTTCACGACCATGTTTACCAATGGTACCGGTATCGCGACGGGTGTCGTGGGGCAGCTCGGGTACTGGCTCTCCCAGCATGGCGAGTCGCGTGGCGGGCAGCCCTGGCACTATTATCTGGTCCAGATCGGCCTGTACGAGTTCCTGCCCATGCTGCTGGCCCTCGGAGGTACCGTGCTGTACGCCCTCAAGGGCGATGCCAAAACTGAGCCAGAGGACGCGCCGGGGCACAGGCCAGTACCCGTAATGCCGCTACTGACCTACTGGTTTATAATGTCGCTGGTGATCTACAGCTGGGCGGGCGAAAAGATGCCGTGGCTGCTACTGAACATCGCCGTTCCGATGATCCTGCTCGCCGGCTGGGCGCTGGGTCGCCTGCTGGACGTCGACTGGAAGGGCGTGACCGAGAGCCGCGGACTGTGGCTGCTGTTCTTGATCCCGCTGGAGATCTACACACTCATCCGGCTGGGAAGGCTGACACCCAGCACAGAGACAACGACCCAGGCGCTCTCTGAGACTTTGCTGTGGCTGGTCGCGATCATTATCGGGCTGGTTCTCGGTGTCGCCATCGGATCGATACTGGCGCAGCTGCGCGGCCGCGATGGTCGGAGAATTGTGGTTCTATCTTTTCTGAGCCTGCTTGTGCTGCTTACCGTCCGCTCAGCCTTGACGCTGAGCTTTGTCAATGGTGATTCCGCGGCCGAGTTGCTGGTCTATGCTCAGGGCGCGCCTGATGCCGGGATCGTCGCCCGGGAGCTTGAGGGACTCTCGCGCCGGCTCACCGGCGGGCTCCACCTCAAGATCGCATACGACAATGAGACAAGTTGGCCCTTTGTCTGGTATCTGCGCAACTATGACAAGGCTACGTACTTTGGACAAGCACCCACCGGGCCACTGGATGCAGACGTCGTGCTGGTAGGCACCGCAAACGAGAGCGCCACGACTCCCTTTATAGAGGAAGGCTACCTGCGCCGCGAGCATCGCCTCGTCTGGTGGCCTTACCAGGACTGGTACATGCAGATGACACCAGCCTCGCTCTGGGAGGATCTCACGACTGCAGAGGGCAGAAGCCAGCTGTGGGACATCTTTTTCTACCGCAAATGGGACAAATCCTTAACAGAGTGGCCTTACGTATCGCGCTTTGTGATGTATTCGAGCCCGAACATCGTGCAGCAGCTGTGGGACGGTGGCGCTGAGGCCTTGATCGCGCAGGCGCCGGTAGAGCCCAATCCCTATCTGGACAAGTGGACGTCGCGCGTCGCATCCCGTGCCATTGGTACGATGGGGTCCGGCGCAGGACAGCTAAGCTCGCCCAAGGGAATCGCCAGGGACACAGACGGATTCCTGTACGTCGCCGATAGCCAGAACCACCGTATCCAGGTGTTCTCTCCGGAGGGTGCCTTTGTGCGAGAGTGGGGATCGCAGGGGATGGCACCCGGGCAGTTCCAGGAGCCCTGGGGGGTAGCGGTGGCCAGCGACGGCACAGTCTATGTGGCGGACACGTGGAACCATCGCATCCAGGTGTTCGACCGGCAGGGCACCTACCTGCGCGAGTGGGGCATTTTCGGCGAGACGGCCGAGGACATCTCCCGCGATGGCGCATTCTACGGGCCGCGCGGCCTGGCGCTGGATGCCGACGATAACCTTTACGTGTCTGACACGGGAAATAAGCGCGTGCTCAAGTACAACGCCCAGGGCTTTTTGCTGGAGGCCGCGGGCGGATCGGGCAGCGGACCCGGGCAGTTCCAGGAGCCCGTCGGCCTGGCGGTGGATGCCGATGGCCTTGTCTATGTGGCCGACACCTGGAACCGTCGCATTCAGGTGCTGGACTCGGAACTGACGTATGTGCGCGAGTGGCGGGTCAGGGGCTGGAACAGCGTCTCCGTGCTGAACAAACCGTATATCGCAGTGGACGAGCAGGGCACGGTATGGGCCACTGATCCGGAGAGTCATCGCGTGCTGGGGTTTGTCGATGGCGAGATCGTCGCTGTCTTTGGACAGTATGGCAGTGGCATGGACGGACTCAACATGCCGGCAGGGCTAACGATCGCGTCCGATGGCCAGTTGTATGTGGCGGATTCGGAGAACCACAGGGTGCTCGCCTTTGAGGTGCTCCCTCTGAATCTGGCGAACCCAACCGAGTAGGCCGTCATGAGACTCCAGGTGGATGCTATCCTGTTTGACCTCGACGGCACCTTGATTGAGCCGGTAATTGACTTTGCCGAGCTCAAGTCGCGAGTGCTTGAGGTGTGCACTGAGGCCGGTGTCGATGCCTCTCGTTGGGCCAGCCAGCCCGCCCTCGAGATTATCGCCCAGGCGGTGGCGGAACTGGAAGATGATGATGCTGATCGGGCCCGCAACTTGGCAATAAATGCAGACCGCGCTATTATGCAGATCGAGCTTGAGGCAGCTGCGCGCGTGCAGCCGTATCCTGGCGTACAGCGCATGCTGCAGGCCCTGATCGATGAAGGCTACAAGATCGGCATCGTCACGAGGAATTGCCGCGCAGCAGTAGACCGAGTCCTGGAGCGCTGGCCACTGCCACACCAGGTGCTGTTGACGCGTGACGATGTGGGGCATGTCAAGCCTGACCCGCGCCATCTCGATGCCGCGCTCGATGCTCTGGAGGCCCGCGACGCTGACGTGCTGATGGTGGGGGACCACCCGATGGACATCGCCGCCGGGCGGGCAATCGGCGCGATGACTGTACTGGTCAGGACCGTGCACATGAGTGAAGAGAGGATTGGGCAGGCTGCGCCCGACCTGGTGCTTGACCGGATCGTGGATCTGATGGAGCACCTCGATGGCCACCGGTGTACGAACGGGGCGCGGCGAGGATCATGGGAGCGAGGATGACAGACGACGAGGGTGACCAACGGGCCGACAGGAGCCGCCTCAGGGCGGCCAGCTCGGCTACCCAGACCGTCACGACAGATCGGACCGGTATTCGGACACGTGGTGGCATCGACCCCTACCACGCGGGGAACGTGGAGCACGCTCAGCGTGTCCCGTCACCTGCGCGTGTGCCGTCCAACCTCTGGCGCCTCCGGTACACGGCTCCATCTCGCGCCCTACTTGCGACACACCCCAGGGTTCTCAGTTCCTGCCGGCGTGCCAGCACTATGCTCGCCTCCCGAGCTTTGCCTTGCGGGCTGCCCAGACCCGGTGACCGGTCGCGACACAAGAGCAGACGAGCAGCCTCTGCGATGTGTTCCGATAGCACCGATGGGGTGCCCTTGTGTTGCCGACTATCATCTAGCCCCCACAGTGCGCAGTCTGTTGCGGCTCGCGCCATCAACCTCAGCCATAAGGACATCCTCAGGCGGATCGCGATCCGGCTATTTCGCCTCCACTTGACACGTCCCGGTGCATCTATGCCCGGGTCAGGGAGGCTTCCATGACCGTCTCCTGTCCGCACGATCCTGCCCCTCCGGAAGCGATTAGTCGCTGGATCGATACCAGCACCCTATGGTCACGTGCCATCGCGATTCTGCGCTCGGCCGCAGATCCTGTCTACCTGGTGGGCGGCAGCATCCGCGACGCACTGCGGTGCGTGCCCGGCCGCGATCTGGATATCGCCGTAAATGGCAGTGCCATCCAGACGGGGCGATGGCTCGCTGGTGAGATGCACGGGGCATTCTACGTGATGGATGCAGAGCACGACGTGAGCCGTGTCATCGTGCGCGAGAATGGCGATCGGTACCACATCGATCTGGCGGGCCTGCGCGGCGACTCGATTCATGCTGACCTTTGTGCTCGCGACTTGACGATCAACGCCATGGGCATGGCGATATCGCCCACTCTTGGAGATCTGCTGGACCCCACCGGCGGCCGCGCTGATCTGGAGAGCGGCATTGTCAGGCACGCCTATGCCGACGCATTCCGAGATGATCCCGTGCGCATGCTGCGGGCTGCGCGTATGGCGGCCATGCCAGGGTTCGTCCTGCACCCCGCGACGCGCTTGGCGATCCGGAGCCACTGCCCGCTGCTGACCCAGGTCTCTGCGGAGCGTCTCAGAGACGAGTTGATGCTCATGCTCGAGTCTACCGGCAGCGTCGGGCTCAGACTCGCGCTGGATCTGGGCCTGCTTGAGCTGCTGCTCGGCGGCATCCCAGAGAGCAGCCTGCTCGCCGGTATCTGCTGGCTGGATGCTGTGAACGCCCTGGCAGATACTGGGGGTAACGCGGTGGGCCGGCTTACCATGCAGTGGCAGGAGCGCTTTGCACCGGAACGCAGTCGCCGGCAGATGGTGGCCTTGGCAGCGCTCTTGTCGCCCGCCAGCGCGGGCGAACAGCAACAGGCGCTTGAGGGCTTGCGTCTGGCAAGCCGCGAGAAGAGGCATGTCGACACAGTCCTGCGAACAGTCCGGGGCGACACCTGGCGTGCGGACGTGCCCGTGGATGCACTGACGGCGCACAGGTATTATCGAGAGTATGGCCCGGCAGGGGCAGACGGCGCCGCGTTAAAACTCGCAGAACCGGCTCAATCCGCAGCGACGCGGGAGACCGCCCGCATGATGCTATTGTACTGGCTCGATTACCAGGAGCAGGTCATCTCCCCTCCTCCGTTACTTTCAGCTCAGGAGTTGATGGATGGTCTCGGCATCGAGCCCGGGCCAATGGTTGGTGCTGTGCTGAGCGCTCTATCAGAGGCGCAGGCTCAGAGTCAGGTGCAAGACCGGGATAGTGCGTGGGCCGAGGCCCGGCGGGCATTGATCAAGTTTAGACAAAGGCAGGTATAGCGTCGATGGTTCTGCAAGAGATTGGGCTGATCCTGTTGCTGGTTGTCCTCAACGGGATATTCGCCATGGCCGAGTTTGCGGTGGTCTCCTCGCGAACTGAGCGCCTTCAGCAGCGGGCCCGAGAGGGGCACAGCGGCGCCCAGCGGGCGCTCAAGCTGGCCAGCGATCTGGACCGCTTTCTGTCGACGGTGCAGATAGGGGTCTCGATGGTGGGCGTGTTCGCGGGCGCCGTCGGTGGTGCGACGCTGTCCAAGCCGTTCGCTGCGTGGCTCACGCAATTCCCTGCACTGGAATCCCGTGCGCAGACCATCTCGATCGTCGTGGTCGTGCTCGGTATCACCTATCTCACGCTGGTGCTGGGCGAGTTAGTGCCCAAGCGCATCGCGCTCACCAACCCCGAGCGTGCGGCCAGCATCCTTTCATGGCCAATGCATGCGCTCTCTGGCATCATGAGACCCTTCGTCTGGTTGCTTGGCGCGTCTACGAACCTCGTCCTGAGAATCCTCGGCGTTGGACACCATGAGCGTCCCCCGGTCACAGAGGAAGAGATTCGGGCGATGCTCCAGCAGGGCACCGACGCCGGCGTGATCGACGAAGTAGAGCAGGACATGGTTGAGAGTGTGTTCCTGTTGAATGACCGCCCGGCCAGCGCACTCATGACGCCACGTCCTGAGGTCGTTTGGCTGGATCTGGACGATCCGGCTGATGAGCTCCGGGAGAGCATCATGAACGAGCCCTTCTCACGGTTCCCTGTAGGACGGGAGAGCCTTGAGCAACTGCTGGGTGAGGTCAAGGCGAAAGACCTCTTGATCCAGGCCTGGCGCGGCGAGGAGTTTGATCTTGAGAGCGTTCTGCACCAGCCGTTGTACGTCCCCGATATTATGCCGGCCCTGACGGTGCTGGAGCAGTTCAAGCTATCCGGGACGCAGCTGGCAATGGTGATCGATGAGTACGGTAGTGTCGAAGGCGTCCTGACGCTCACAGACATACTGGAGGCCATCGTCGGCGATATTCCCGCCCAGGACCAGCCCGAAGAGCCGCAGATCATCGAACGCGACGACGGTAGCTGGTTGGTGGATGGCATGCTCACCACAGACGACTTCCGCCGCCACTGGGGCATCCAGGAGCCCTTGCCCGGGGAAGACCAGGGGATGTTCCAGACTCTGGCGGGCTTTGCTGTGATGCAGTTGGGGCGCGTGCCATCCTCGGCGGATCACTTTGAGTGGGAAGGAATGCGCTTTGAGATAATGGACATGGATGGCCCGCGCGTAGACAAGTTGCTGGTATCCTTTCCCGATCGCGCCCAGGGAATGACATTGGACGCGGGCCGATCAGAAGATGGTCAGGACACGCCGTGATGGTCGCCACTCCCCCTGTTAAGGCCAGCCCTTCCGCTCTGGAGGTGCAGCTGGGAGCCGCCAAGGTCGCCAAGTACGCGACCAGCATCAGCGGCGACACCCTGGAGATGATCGAGCGCCCGCAAGGCGGCCTCTCCGCCGTGCTCGTGGACGGGCAACGGAGCGGCCGGCCAGCGCGTATCATCAGCAACATCGTTGCGCGCAAGGCCATATCGCTCCTGGGTGAAGGCGTACGCGACGGGGCTGTCGCCCGGGCCGCGCATGATTATCTGCGAACACACCGCAACGGGCAGGTATCGGCCGAACTCCAGATGGTCTCTGTTGATCTGGCCACCCGCACGCTGGTGATCTCCCGGAATGCCCGCTGCCCTGCCTTTGTTTGGGCAGACGACGCGCTCCAGGTGCTCGATGATGGCTCTGACCCAATCGGCATCTATGACTATACCAAGCCGTGCATCGTTGAGATGCCGCTCAAGCCGTGGTCCTTTGTCATTCAGTGTACCGATGGCCTGCTACACGCCTATGGGCGCGATCCTGCAGAGAGCCTCTCCGGGACGCTGGAGCGGTTGCTGGCCACACATCCGGGGGCGCAGGAACTTGCCGACACATTGCTTGACTCCGCATTGCGGATTGAGGCCGGCCGCCCGAGCGATGATGTGAGCGTGCTGGTTCTGTCGATACGCCCCGATACCGCCGGCCATGGCATCCGACGTCTCTCCGCCCGCTTTCCGGTTCCAGCAGTCGTCACTCTGTAATACGCTCGCCAGGAGCCCCGACATGCGCACTATGCCCGAGAGGGTGCCAGGCCGAATCGCCGTGGTAGGCCCCTGCGCATCGGGCAAGAGTGAACTCGTGTCTCGCCTGCAGGCCCTGGGATACGAGGCGCGGCACTGCGCCCAGGAGCACTCGTACGTACCCGATATGTGGCGGCGCATATCTCGACCAGAGATCCTCATCTATCTGGATGCTTCGCCGGCGGCGCTGGCCGTCCGCCGCGCCAGTGCCGCAGACGACCACTACCTCAGGGTTCAGCGCCAACGTCTGGCTCACGCGCGATCTCACTGCGACCTGTACGTCGACACCAGCACCATGGATCAAGAGGGCGTGCTGCGCCTTGCCTTGCAGGCGCTCACCCAGTCTGGCGTCGCTCCACGCCTACAGCCGCCCCAGAACGATCCTACCGGCGGAGAGCCACCAGACCATTTGACATAGCCCCCTGCCGCCCTATAATCCCTTGCGACGGCAAAGGGCGTAGTCATGGTGTTGGCATGGTGCACGCTGTTGGCTTGCCGCAAGCACCCTGGAGGGTGTTTTTCTTTGCCAGTGCTGGCACATTCTTGAGGAGTACTCCATGAGGCAGCATGACGGACGCCTGCTCATTCTAATTGTCATCATCACCGCTGTGGCGGCCTGGGTTGCCTGGCCGGGCAATCCGGGGATCGACTTCAAACTCGGTGACCGCAACATCAGACGCGAGATACGTTTGCAGCTGGGCCTGGACCTTCAGGGCGGCATGCAGGTCCTGATGAAGGCCGATGTGCCCGAAGGTCAGACTGTAGACGCTGACGCCATGGAAGCCGTGCGGCGCATCATAGAGAATCGCGTCGATGGACTCGGCGTGACAGAGCCGGTCGTTCAGGCGGTGGGCACAGATCGCATCCTGGTGGAGATGCCCGGGATCGATGACCCCCAGAAGGCCATCGATACACTCAAAGAGACCGGACTGCTCGAGTTTGTGGACCTGGGCGCTACCTTCCTGCCCGAGGGCACCGTCGTGCAGACCGATTATCTCTCGGTTGAGCCCAGCGAGACGTTCACTGACACGGCCACCGTCTACCCCACCGTGCTTACAGGGCGGAACCTGAAGACCGCCCAGGTGAATTTCGATCAGACCACGGGGCAGCCCTTTATCGCCTTTGAGCTCGATGCTGAGGGCGCCGCGATCTTTGCAGAGCACACCGCCGCCAATATCAACCGCTATCTTGCGATCGTTCTGGACAGCCAGGTCATATCCTGCCCGGTGATCAGGAGCGCCATACCCGACGGCAAGGGCGTGATCGAAGGCAGCTTTACGCTTGATGAGGCACAGTCGGTGGTGCTCCAGTTACGCTACGGCGCACTGCCCGTCCCACTAACAGTGATGGAGACGCGCGCTGTTGGAGCTAGCCTCGGAGAAGACTCGGTAGACAAGAGCGTCCGGGCAGGCGTCATCGGTCTGGTCATCGTCCTGTTGTTCATGCTCGTCTACTATCGCCTGCCCGGCGGTTTGGCCGACCTGGCGCTCATCATCTATGCGCTGATTACGCTCGCCCTGTACAAGTTGATTCCTGTAACGTTGACGCTGCCTGGCATCGCCGGCTTCCTCCTGTCTGTGGGCATGGCTGTTGACGCCAACATCCTGATCTTTGAGCGCATGCGCGAGGAGATGCGCCAGGGTCGCGAGTTGAGCCGAGCGGTCGACGCCGGCTTCCGGCGCGCCTGGACCTCGATCCTCGACTCTAACGTGTCAGTCTGGATCACCTGCGCCATTCTATGGATCTTTGGCAACAGTTTTGGTGCCAATATGGTCAAGGGATTTGCAGTTACTCTCGCCCTGGGTGTCGCAATCAGCATGTTCACCGCCATCACAGTATCGCGCACCTTTGTGCGATTTGCATTTCGCGTATTCGGCGAGCGCCTCCGCGACAAGCGGTGGTTGCTGGGCATTTAGGAAGAGGCAGAGCGTGTTTACACTGATCCAAAAGCGCCCCTGGTATTTCATGATTTCGGCCACCCTCATCGCGCTGAGCATCATCGCGATGATCGCGTCCACCGCGACGATTGGCACACCACTGCGGCTGAGCATTGACTTTACGGGCGGATCGCTGCTCGAGGTGACCTTTGATACCGAGATCGCACCGGAGGACATCCGCACAATGCTGTTCGACAGGGGGTATGAGGAGGCCAGCGTCAAGACCGTTGGCGGTGGACGCAACGTCGTCATCCGTACCAAGGAACTGAGCGTTGAGGAGATCGAGACACTCAAAGACGATCTCGTCGCAACCTTCGGTGACGCAACCGTGCAACGCTCAGAGACGGTAGGCCCCACCATCGGCCGGGAGACAACGAGGGCGGCCATCTACGCCATTCTGGCCGCCGGGGTTGCCATACTGGCATTTGTCGCGATCGCATTTCGCAAGGTGTCCAACCCGATCCGATACGGGACCTGTGCCATCGCCAAGATGTTCCATGACGTGATCATCTTGATGGGCATTGCCAGCTTCCTCGGATTGGTTTTCAACTGGGAAGTCGACGCATTGTTCCTGACGGCCGTCGTCACGGTCGTGGGCTTTTCGGTTCAGGACGTAATCGTTGTTTTTGACCGCATCAGAGAGAACAGTGCCAGGCACCGCAATGAGCCGTACGAGACCATGATCAACCGGAGCCTGCTGGAGACGCTGCACCGGTCGCTCGCGACGCAGCTCAACTCGCAGTTTGTGATGCTGGCCATCATCCTGTTTGGCGGCGCTACCATTCGACAGTTTATGGTGATCATGCTGATCGGCATGGTGACAGGAACCTACTCCTCGCTCTTTTTCGCCGTACCCCTGCTCGTGGTCTGGGAGCGGAACGAGTGGTCACACATATTCAAAAGGCGCGCACAGCCCAGCACGGCTTAGGTTTTGTTTGGCGGGCCCGCAAACCTGAAGGGTTGCCTATTAGCGCCTCTCGTATGGCTATCAACGAGAGGCGCTTGGTCTAGCCGGATCAGGGGCCTTATCTTGAGTCTGGAGGAGCAGCAATGGTAACATTCTCGCACAAGCTGACGGACCGGCCTGGGAATGAAGGTACGCGGCGGCGTCAGGTGGTTGAGATCATGCAGGCCGCCCTGGAGGCTGTCGATCCGGCGGGCGCCGTGCGCCGCTTTGTCCAGCGGGACGGTGACTTGCTGGTTGTTGGCGACACCACATACCATCTGAGCGACTATCAGAACGTCTATGTTGTTGGCGCGGGTAAAGCCGACGCGGCCATGGCCCAGGCCATAGAAAGTATCCTTGGCGACCGGCTCACCAAAGGGATCGTCAACGTCAAATACGAGCATACATTGCCTACGGAGCGTATCGCGCTGCAGGAGGCCGGGCACCCGGTACCCGATGAGGCGGGCATCGCCGGATCGCGGCAGATCGCTGAGGTCCTGGAGGCTGCCGGTTCCAATGATCTCGTCATCTGTCTCATCTCGGGTGGTGGCTCTGCCCTGATGACACTGCCGGTCGAGGGTGTCACCCTCGATGATCTGCAGGCGCTCACCTCTGCTCTCTTGCGCGCTGGCGCAACTATCGTAGAGATCAACATAATCCGCAAGCATCTGGATCGCCTCAAGGGCGGTAAGCTCGCGCGCCTGGCGGCGCCGGCCCGGGTCGTCTCGCTTATCCTGTCCGATGTCGTCGGCAACCCCTTGGATGCCATCGCCTCGGGGCCAACCGTACCGGACAACTCTACATTTGAGGATGCCTGGAGGCTGCTGGAGCGCTTTGATCTCCTGGACAAGGTCCCCGAGAGCGTGGTGGACGTCATCCGGCGCGGCATGCAGGGGGAGATCCCCGAGAATCCTGTCGAGGGCGATGCCATCTTTGACGGCATACAGAATGTGATCGTGGCCAGCAACGATCTTGCGGCTGAGGCGGCACAGCGCCAGGCAGAGGCCCTGGGGTTGAACACGATGCTACTATCTACCTACGTTGAGGGCGAGGCGCGGGAGGTGGCCCGCGTATTGGCTGCGATCGCCAAGGAAATCCGTGGCTCGGGCCGCCCATTGGCCGCTCCCGCATGCGTGATCCTGGGCGGAGAGACCACCGTGACCCTCAAGGGTGATGGCAAGGGCGGGCGCAACCAGGAGATGGCGTTGGCCGCGGCCATCGCCATCGATGGTTTGGAGGACACGGCCATCGCCTGTCTGGCGACCGATGGCACCGACGGCCCAACGGACGCATCCGGCGCTCTGGCCGATGGCAGCACCGTCGCGCGGGCACGCGACCTGGGGATGGATCCCTGGGCCTATCTCGCAGGAAACAACGCCTATCCCTTTTTCGAGGCGCTGGAAGACCTGCTGATGACAGGGCCCACACAGACCAACGTCAATGACCTGGCCTTTGTGCTGGTTTGGTGAAGCTTCTCAGGGGCCAAAGGATCGCTCAAGAGTCTGTTGAGCCTCCTGAAGCAAGGGCACGATATCAGCGTTCTGGGTGATGGCATAGTCCACGGCTCCGAGGACGGCGATTCCGACATTCATCAGCTCATTGCCAAAGTCCAGTGAGATGATGTTCATGTTGTCAGGGAATGCCGCGGCGTGAGCCACGATCCGTTCACCTACCACTTGCTGGTAGCCGGGTTGTTGTACAAGCGAGCGACGTGGGGGGAGCAGCCTTCCGGAGGCCTCCCACCGGTCACTGAGGAAACGCGCGAGCTCGAGTGCCTCTTCGCGATGGCTCGCTGTCCTAGGGACAAAGTAGCCTTCGGCGATCGAGAGCCCAAGGTCGGGCTGCGAGCCGGGCGCTGGCAGCATCTCCCAGGCATACTGCCACGGGTTTGAGTCCGTTTGGCCCCTGTCGCTAAACAGTCCGATCCACAAGCCGCAATGCCCGCCCGCCTGTGCGACCTGCCTGCTGGCAGCGCCATAGTTGCGCCCCATAAAGTCGGCACCGGGGGCCACCCCGTATCTCGTGAACAGGTCCACATAGAATGCCAGGGCATCTACTGTCGCTGTATCATCCAACATAGGACGCTGAGGCGCATTCAGATCGTCTACGATCGATCCCCCGTTGGCATACACAAAGACGAACGGGTCCAGATCCTGATGGTTGGAGCAAAAGCCAAACACGCTGTGTGAGGGATCCCCTGGCAGACCTTCGGGGTGGTTCAACCGCGTGGCCAGATCGAGAAACGCATAGTGATCCCATGGCTGGTTCTCTGGTGGCAGATCCTCGCCCAGAGCGTTCAGTGCTTCGACATTGACATACATCACGACGGTATCCAGGCCAGCTGGAATGCCGTATTGCTGCCCCCCCAATGAGAGCGACTGCCAGAGTCCGCCGTAATAGTCGTCCCGCACGTCTGCCCACGCCTCCAGGTGGATATCGTCCAGAGGCAGCAATCCCTGTTGGGCCATGGTCATGGCATCGATGCCGCTGCGAATAAGATCGATTTCACCCTGCAGCGCCCGCTGCGTGACCGTGCTGCTGTCGGTTTCGGGACCCAGCAACTCCACAGTGACGTTCGGATGCTCCTCCTCAAAAGCGTCCAGCAGCAGCTCAATCTCCGGTGTAGCCCCTGTGTAGGCATACCGTAGCGTCACTGGCTGCAGCCTGGCCAGGGGGGAGCCCGTCCCGCATCCAGATAGGACGATTCCGATGCTGAGCAGGACAGGGACCAGGTATCGCATCGTGTTCATCGTGATCGCCTCCGCTGTCTGTGAGCGACGCTATAGACTGATCGAGACCGTGCGGCCCGTCTCGGCGCTTTCGATGGCGCCAAAAACCATCGCCAGGCTGTGGATGTTATCGGCAGCGCTCGTCTCGGGCTGTCTCCCGCTGCGCACGCACTCTAGAAACTCTCTGATGACGCCCCCATGCGCGCCCACCTTGCTTCCGGGATCGATCACCGGAACCGTCACGTTCTCGAGCGTCGACCGAAACGTTCCGGTGGCAGCCACACGCTCCGCCTCTATGGCTTCTGCTCCGTCCCAGTGAATGGACCCGTTCTGTCCAACAAGATGCCAGTCCGACTCCCATGTGGTGTTGAGGCCTTCGGCGCACCAGCTACCCCGATAGGTGTAGACAAGGCCGTTCGTCAGCTCAAAGATGGCCACGGCGGAGGCATCGCGATCATACCAGGAGCCAGCCGGATTCCACTCTTTGCAGAAAACAGAGACGGGGTTGGCGCCGGTGATCAGCCGAGCAGCGTCAAAAGTGTGGATAGCCATGTCCAGCAACAGCACATGCGGCATGTGGTCTCTGAATCCGCCAAAGTGAGCTCCGAGGTAAAAGTCGCAGTTCACCGTCGTAAGCGGTCCGACGGCCTCCGATGCCACCAGGTGCCGCAGGCGACGGATATTGGTGTCATAACGGCGATTCTGAATCACAGCGAGGATGCGATCCTCTCGCTCGGCAACAGCGATCATGCGTGCGGCACTCTCCATCGAGTCAGCCAGTGGCTTCTCCTGGAGCACGTGGCAACCGAACTGGAGCGCCTCAATGGTAACCGGAGCATGCGCCTCCGGGATGGTGCAATTGAACACGACGTCTGGTTGCGCCTGTCGCAAGACCGCGGCCAGATCGGTGCCGATCAATGCTTCTGTGAGGCCATACTCCTCCGCCCGGGCTCGGGCATTCGCCTCAACAAGGTCGACCAGCCCCACCATCTCGACGTTGTCCATCGATCGCAGCGGCGTCAACCAGGATCGGGTGATGCCCCCGCAACCCACCATGACGGCCTTAATCTTCTCAGTCATGTCTGCCTCCCCGTGTCAGCTATGTCGATTCTACGCTGGCAGGCGCTACACCTCAAGCGGGGCCCTCCGCAGTTTACATCTCGAACACCGCTGTGCTAGAATGCCCTCAGCCACCCAGGGCCGCAAGGCCGTGACTAACAGTGAGATTGCAGGAGAACCAGACCATGAACAAGAAGACAATCGAGGACGTTTCGGTCAAGAACAAGCGCGTGCTCGTGCGTTGCGACTTTAATGTACCGCTCGATGACAACCGCGAGATCACCGATGACCTCCGTATTCAGGCGGCTCTGCCAACGATAAAGTACCTGTTGGAGCATGGTGCCGCGGTGATCCTCTGTTCGCACCTGGGTCGCCCCAAGGGCAAGGTCGTGGATAGCCTCCGGCTCGACCCTGTTGCCAATCGCCTGACAGAGTTGCTTGGCGTGCCTGTGAAACAGACCGACACCGTGGTGGGCGACGATGTCAGGGCCGCTGTAGTGGAGATGCAGCCCGGTGACGTGATCCTGCTGGAGAATACGCGCTTTGAGGCCGGTGACGAAAAGAACGATCCCGAGTTGAGCCGCAAGCTTGCGGACTTGGCGGATCTCTTTGTCAACGACGCCTTTGGTGCCGCCCACCGGGCTCACGCATCAACTGCCGGTGTGGCCGCATACATCCCTGCCGTCTCCGGTTTCCTCATGGGTCGTGAGATCGATGTCCTCGGCACAGCGCTCAACTCTCCGGTGCGCCCCCTGGTGGTGATCCTGGGCGGAGCCAAGATCTCGGACAAGATCGGCGTCATTGAGAACTTGCTGACCAAAGCCGATCGGATTCTCATTGGCGGCGGGATGGCCAATACCTTCTTTGCTGCCAAGGGTTATGAGATGGGTGATTCACTCGTCGAGCAAGATGCCGTGGCCACTGCCGCTGATCTCATCTCTCGCGCCGGCGACAAGTTGATGCTACCGGTGGATGCCGTGCTGGCCGATGCCTTTAGTGCCGAGGCGAGTACCAGGGTAGCGCTGCCCAACGAGGTGCAGCCGGGCTGGCGCATCCTCGATATCGGCCCTGAGACTGCGCATGCTTTCTCAGAGGTGATCGCCAGCGCCGGCACGGTCATCTGGAACGGCCCGATGGGCGTCTTTGAACTCGCTCCCTTTGCCGAAGGCACCTTTGCCATTGCCAGGGCGCTGGCGGCGTCGGATGCCATGTCGATCGTCGGCGGAGGCGATTCCGCCGCTGCCGTTCAGGAATCGGGGGTTGCGGAGCAGATCGGTCACATATCCACCGGTGGCGGCGCCTCGCTTGAGTTTCTGGAAGGCCTGGAGCTGCCCGGCGTGGCGGCACTGCAGGACAAGTAAACGCCCAAAAGAGAACGATACAGAGAGGACCCGATGGCAGATACCATTCGGCGAGTTGCCGTGTTGACCGCTGGCACAGACGGGCCTGGCATGAATGCCGCCATTCGCGCTGTGGTACGCAAATCGCTTGAACATGGATGGTCGGTGATGGGAGTCAGGAACGGATATGACGGCCTGCTCAGAGGTGACTTTGAGCCTCTGGACTCGCGCTCAGTGAGCCAGAGGATCGACAAGGGCGGCACCTTTCTTGGCACTTCTGCTGGTGAAGCCTTTCCCGGGCCACGAGATGTGCGAGAAGCTCTGCGCAACCTGAACGAGGACAGCGTCGATGCCCTGGTTGCTATCGGCGGGCCGTCCTGTGCGCGGGGTGCCCATGCCTTGAGCCAGGCTGGCTATGCGGTGGCACTGGTGCCGGCAACCATCGAGAATGACCTGTGGGGCACCGATCAGGCCATCGGAGTAGACACCGCGGTGAACACGGCAATGGATGCCATCGACCGAATCAAGGATGCTGCCTCGGCGCAGCAGCAGGCCTTTGTCATCGAGATGGTCGGCAAGCATTCAGGCTACTTGGCCCTTTTGGCAGGGATCGTCGGTGGCGCAGAGATCACCTGCATCCCCGAGAACACCAATTCTCTGGAGCAGATCACCCAGGAGGTGGCGGATAGCTACGTGCGTGGCAAAGAGCACTGTATCATTGTCGTCTCCGAGGGTGCCCATCCTGACGCCCATGCCATTCAGTCGCATCTGGCCGACCACCAGGCGGAGACCGGCTTTGAGGCCAACCTCACCATGCTAGGCCATATCCAGCGCGGCGGTTCGCCAATGGCCAAGGATCGTTACCTTGCTACCCTGCTCGGCGCGGCTGCTGTTGAGGCGCTGGCTGAGGGGAAAGACGGCATTATGGTGGGCCTGGATGCGAAAGGGCCGATACTCGTGCCTCTCACGGACGTGGTGTCGCACCAGAAAGAGATTGACCAGGGCTACCTGGAACTTGCTGCGATCCTCGCGGCATAGGACGTAAAGACTCCCACCGGTAGCGGCGGGAGTCTCTCTTGTGAACAGAACTGCTTCGGAAAGACGGAGTCGCTCTAGCGACGGCTGGCCTGCGCCGCGACTGCGGCCGCTGCCCGGGCTGCCGCCTCGGGATCGCCCAGGTAATAGTGGCGAATCGGACGGAGATCCTCGTCGAGCTCGTAGACCAGGGGAATACCGGTCGGGATGTTCAGCTCGGGGATGTCCTCCTCTGAGATGTCGTCCAGATACATGACCAGGGCCCGCAGGCTGTTGCCGTGTGCAGCGATCACAACCCGCTTGCCAGCGCGCACATCGGGTGCGATAACACTGTGCCAGTACGGCAGCATGCGCTCCACTGTCTGCTTGAGTGCCTCGGTGCGTGGCAACTCATCGGGCGAAAGGTGCGCATAGCGGCGATCGTGAGCCTGCGAATAGGGGGAGTCGTCGTCAATGGGAGGGGCCGGGATATCAAAACTGCGGCGCCAGATGTGGACCTGTTCATCGCCATGGCGCTCAGCGGTCTCTGCCTTGTTCAAGCCCTGTAGAACACCATAGTGCTTTTCGTTCAGTCGCCAGTGGCGCACAACCGGTATCCACATCAGGTCCATCTCGTCCAGCACAATCCAGAGCGTGCGAATGGCGCGCTTGAGCACCGATGTATAGGCGATGTCAAAGGTGTAGCCACCCTCACGCAACAGGCGCCCGCCGTTCATGGCCTCCTGACGCCCGGTATCCGTCAGATCCACATCGGTCCACCCGGTGAACCTATTCTCCAGATTCCAGGTGCTCTGGCCATGTCGTATCAGAACGAGCTTGAACATATGCTAATCCCCCCGCGACGCCGCGTATTTCACCACTTTTACTATTCTGGCCCAGATCAGCACCGGGGTCAAATCTGCTCGCGCTAACGTTTCATGATCCAAAGAAAAGAGCTCCCTGGACTGCCTGCGGGGTTCCCTTCCGTAGCCCTTCATCCTACAGGCTTCTCGCGCGCAGCGTCTCCATGGCCATCTCGGGCGTGGCGCCCCTATCGGTGGTGCGCAGGTAGAGGTAGCGGGCAACATCGCGGATGATGGCGGCCACAGGCACGGCCAGCAACATGCCCCACAGACCGGCCACCTCGCTGCCTACCAGCACCAGGATGATCACGACGGCGGGGTGAAATCTGACCGCCTTGCCGGAGATGCGTGGCACCAAAAAGGCGTTCTCAACCTGCTGGATGATCACAAAGCCGATGGACACCCAGAGCGCCTTGATGGGCTCGTCCAACAGCGTCACCAGCACGGCCGGGATTGCGCCGATAAAGGGACCCAGGTTCGGGATCACCTCAAAGATGCCCGCCAGGGTTCCGAGCAACAAGGCCTGGGGCACGCCAAAGGCTGCCAGCATGATCGCCGAGGCTGAGCCGACCAACAGACACAGGAGCAGTTGGCCACGCAGGTA
Source organism: uncultured Anaerolineales bacterium (assembly GCA_964564195.1). GTDB lineage: Bacteria > Chloroflexota > Anaerolineae > UBA1429 > UBA1429 > JAAYED01. The sequence goes on from CAZMAI010000006.1 coordinate 19,344, forward strand.
GGCACTGGCCAGGCGGTCGATGATCCTCACAACGTTGTAGACGTCCTCGCGCGCAGGCTCGGGGATCATCCGGAAGAACGCGCGCTTGCCCGCCGCGATGCTGGACAACACGAGAAACGCCCACACCGGAATGATCACCATACCCACGATAAAGCTGACGGTCGCCCACACGGTCTTGACTGTGGTCTGAATGCCCCGTTGCACGGCATCCCCGATCGCCTTGATCGTGGTGTTCACACCCTCTTCGACGCTGGATCTGATCCCCTCAGGAATGCGCTCGAAAAAGCCGTCAATGTCGATGACAAAATCAGAGGCAAGGTTCGTATATAGCTGCGGTATTGTGCTGATCAACTGCTGCGTCTGCGTGATCAGCTCCGGGATGAAATACGAGAGCAAGCCCGCTAGCAGTCCGAAAAAGACGATATATACGAGGACGATAGCCAGAATTCGTGCAGAATGGCGACCGCGTATAGGACGCGGCGCATGCGCCTGAAGAAAATCGACCATCGGCACCAGGATATACACCATCACGGCCCCGAGGAAGAACGGCACGAGCGCCGCACCCCCCTCTCGCAAAACCCACCACAGCAGCAGGCCGATCAGAGTCAACAAGATCGCCCGCAGGCGTTGTTTCGGCGTACCCATCCAAGTTGGCATCAGCCCTACCTCATTGCAGCTCCTGAGAGATGGCGTTCGCTAGGCCCTCTCCCGGATCGATGTTTGATAGAGATGTCGCTTTACCGAGCCAGGCGAGGAATTCGATATTGCCGGCGGGTCCCACCAGGGGTGAACGGGTCAGCCCCAACAACTGCCAGCCGGCCTGGACTGCGTTAACTAGAACACGCTCAAGCACCTCGCGATGCGTCTCCGGATTTCTGACCACGCCGCCTTTGCCGACCCGGTCGGCCCCGGCCTCGAACTGGGGCTTGATCAGCGCCACGGCCTGCCCCCCCTCGATGAGCCACGCAAAGGCCCGCGGCAGGATGAGATCCAGCGAGATGAAGGACACATCCACGCTCACACGGTCGACAGGCTCGGGCAGTTCCTCCACATAGCGTGCGTTGGTTCGCTCCATCACGACGACCCGCGCGTCCTGGCGCAGCCTCCACGCCAGCTGACCGTATCCTGCATCGATGGCATAGACGCGCCGCGCGCCGCGCTGCAGCCAGAGATCGGTAAAGCCGCCCGTGGAAGCTCCGATATCGGCAACGATGCAGCCATCAGCGGATATGCCATAGAGATCCAGCGCCTTTTGCAGTTTGAGGCCGCCTCGACTCACGTAGGGGAGTTGCTCGGCGATCTCTACTACAGCGTCCTCACGGACGACGGCGCCGGGTTTGTCCACAACGACGCCATCGACTTGGACCTGGCCCGCCATGATCAGCCTTTTCCCGCGCTCACGGCTCGATACCAGATGACGTCGCTGAAGCAGTTGATCCAGCCGAATGCTCGTCATGTCCCCCAGACTATGATAAACCAAAAGTCCAGCGGCCCCGATGGGCCGGCCTGCACCCTCTCTTTGACGTCCGATGCTCGCAAACCTAAGATTAGCCGAAATCCGATCAGGAGACCAACTTGATGCCTTATCACCTGTTCAGGGCCATGCGTCCCAGGCAGTGGACCAAGAACGTCTTTGTCTTTGCTGCGCTGTTGTTCGACGGACGAATGATGGATCTCGCTGCGCTGGGCCGAAGCGTTGTGGCCTTTGCCGTTTTCTGTGCTCTATCCAGCGCCATCTATCTCATCAATGACCTTGCCGATATTGAGAATGACCGGCAGCACCCAAAGAAACGCTTCCGCCCCCTGGCCTCCGGCGCCCTTCAGCCGAGGGTAGCCAAAGCGGCCGCAGCCATACTGATTGTACTCAGCCTCGCTGTATCGGCTGTCTTATTACCCAACGTGCTGGTCGTATCCTGCCTGTACCTGGTGCTCATGGTGCTGTACACCTTTTATCTCAAGCACCATGTGATTCTTGATGTGATGTCTGTAGCCGCGGGCTTTGTCTTGCGTGTTGCCGCAGGAACGATGGCGGTGGTGGTATCGCGCTTCTCGCCCTGGCTCTATGTCTGCACAACCCTGCTGGCGCTCTTTATCGCACTCAGCAAGCGACGTCACGAGTTGGTATTGCTCGATGAAAACGCCACCCAACATCGTGCCATCCTGCAAGAGTACAATCTGCCCTTCCTGGATGAGATGACATCCCTGGTCACGGCAACCACGCTGGCTGCCTACTCGTTCTACACCTTCTCGGCCCCCAACCTGCCCGCGAACCACACAATGATGCTCACGATTCCCTTTGTTCTTTACGGCATATTCCGCTATTTGTATCTCATCCATGTCCGCATGCTCGGCGGCAGCCCTGAGGACATCGTCCTGAATGATCGCCCCTTGCTGATCGATATCGTGCTCTGGGCCATTATCGCAGCCGTGGTGCTTTACTGGCCCTGGTGACACGCGACGCGATCACTCTTGCTCGTTACCGGGTCCCCGCGCGCACATCGCAGAGTCCCGCCTGACCTTGACAGAATACGCAAAACGGCAGGCCTGACCCAAAGTGGGTCAGCCCGCCGTTGTTGTTACCAGTAGAACAGCGCGAGGCGCTATCGCTTGGTGTACTGCGGCGCCTTGCGGGCACGCTTGAGACCAGGCTTTTTCCGTTCCTTGGCACGCGGATCGCGGGTAAGGAACCCTCCCTGACGAAGTGCTCCCCTCAACTCGGGATCTGCCACGAGCAGGGCCCGTGCCACGCCCAGGCGAACTGCTCCCGCCTGTCCGGTCACACCGCCACCGGCCACCACTACAGACACCCGGAACTTGTCCAGAGTCTCAGTGGCCGCCAGAGGTTCCGCCGCATCGCGCAGGTCCGTCGGCCGGGAAAAGAACTCTTCCGCCGGCTTGCCGTTCACCACAAAACCCGTCTCGCCAGGGTACAGCCGAACCCGCGCTGAAGCGGTCTTGCGTCGGCCCGTCCCATAGAAATACTGCAACGCCACTTGTCGTCCTCCTTGCTCGCTCTGGTCAGAGATCCAAAGTCTGCGGCTTTTGGGCCTGATGCGGATGCTCAGGACCGACGTAGACCTTTAGCTTTTTGTACATTGCACGGCCCAGCTTGTTCTTGGGCAACATTCCCCGTACCGCATGCTCGATAACCCGCTCGGGATGACTCTTGAGCATATCGCCAAGGGAGACCGCCGTGAGTCCTCCGGGATAAAGCGAGTGGCGATAGTAGTACTTGTCAGCCAGCTTGCGGCCGGTAACCTGCACCTTTTCCGCATTCACCACGACCACGAAATCGCCCAGATCCATGCTTGGGGTGTAGGTGGCTTTGTGCTTGCCTCGCAAGATCGTCGCGATACGCGTGGCCAGGCGCCCGAGGTTCTGCCCCTCAGCATCGACAACATACCACGCACGCTCGATATCCCCACCCTTGACTACATACGTATTCACTCGCCCTACTCCTTCTACCCTCGCGGTTAACCTCTTGGCATCGCTCATCCGCGAGTTCATCTGCTAGTTTCAGCATCTCTGCGGTCGCCCGGATACCAGGCCCGCCAGAAAAACAAACCTCGTGCCGGTGCCGGCGCCGCAGCTCTGGCTGGATCCGCCGACAGAATGATCTCCTCGACCATCTCGGGCTCTAGAGCACCCTGCCCTACCTGCACCAACGTGCCCACGATTCTCCGCACCATGCCACGGAGAAACCCATTGGCCTCGATGATAAAGTCCCAGCCAGCAACGCCCGTGTAAGCCACCGGCGGTACGGTCCACTCGGCGCGCAAGATCCTTCGTACCGTCGAGCGCCCATCTGCTGCCTGGCCAAAGGCCCGAAAGTCGGCCTCTCGCACCACCATCCGCGTAGCCCTTGTGAGGCGCTCCCACTGCAGCTCCTGCCTCACATGCCATGCATACCGGTCGACATATGGCACTCGAACCGGCGCTCGATAGATCCTGTAAAGGTACTCACGGCTACTGGCGCTAAAGCGTGCGTGAAACGTCTCCGCAACCCGCTCGACCTGACGCACCGCTATGTCATCCGGTAGCACCGCATTGAGAGCACGTTCCAGTTCTGCCTCCGAGTGTCGCCAATCGGACCCAAAACTGACCACCTGTGCTACCGCATGCACTCCGGCATCCGTACGCCCCGCGGCAGTGACGCGCACCTCGCGTTGCGTGATCCGGCTCAACGCCTCTTCCAACGCTCCCTGGACAGTCTCTCGCTCGCGTTGAATCTGGAAACCCGCATAGTTCGTACCGTCGTAGGCCACCGACATCCGGTAGTTCTGCGCTGCCGATATGTCAGAGAGCCCGTTCATCTGCCTCAGCTGAACTGGATCAGAGCCATCTCCGCGTTGTCGCCCTTACGCGGCTCGAGATCCAAGACACGGGTGTATCCACCTGCGCGCTCCGCATAACGCGGCGCAATCTCATCAAACAGCTTGGCCACCAGTCGCCGATCCCCGAGCACCACAGCCGCCTGCCTCCGCTCATGCACATCAGATGCCTCAGCGGCGCGCTTGGTCATACCAGTCTTGGCCAGCGTGATCAACTTGTCGGCATCCCCACGTACAGCCAACGCCTTGGCCTTGGTAGTGCGAATTTGCTCATGCTCGACCAGTGCCCGCACCAGGTTGCGTCGTAGCGCAAGTCCGTGCGCCCCGGAACGGCTCAGTGGGCGGCCGGCTACACGATGTCTCATAACGTCATTCCCCTTGATAGTGTGAAACCCGTGCCCCCCTCCTTGAAGGAGAGGTGCCGGCGCTTATTCCAGCTCGTAGCTCTCTGGCAGGTACTGGTTCTCCTTCAGACGGGCCACCAGTTCCACCAGAGACTTTTCACCAAAGTTACGAATCGCCAGCATCTCCTCGGCGCCCTTGGACAAACGCTCAAGGACATCGCCCACACTGTTGATGCTGGCACGCTTCAGGCAGTTGTATGCCCGAACCGCCAGATCGAGATCCTCGATGGGTACATCATAGTACTCGCCCGGCACTGCCGAGCTTGCCGCAGGCACCTCGAATGTCTCTGTCTCAGTCTCCGAAAAGCCGCCGATCGGCTCTACGTGCTGCACGAGAATGCGGGCGGCCTTGGTCAGCGCATCCGCAGGCCGGATGGTGCCATCTGTCCAGATCTCCAGGCTCAGCAGATCATAGTTGGTGATCTGCTCGATACGCGCCATCTCCACGCGATACGCCACCTTGACCACCGGCGAAAAGATCGCGTCAACCGGGATCTGACCGATGGGGAGTTCGCCATGGTTCTCTGCGGGCACATAGCCCTTGCCCTGCTCAACCACAAACTCCATCTCGAGATTCGAGTCGAGCGTATCCAGGGTCAGAATCTGCAGCTCAGGATTGATGATGTCAACGTCAGCCGGGGCCTCAATATCACCAGCTGTGATCACGCTCTTGCCCCGAGCCGAGACGCGCATGCGCACCGGTTCCTCAGAGTGAGATACCAGACGCACCTGCTTCAGATTCAGAAGCAGCATCGTCATATCTTCTTTGGCGCCATCGATAGGCATAAACTCGTGAGGCACATCCGAAACACGCACAGAAGTGATCGCGGCACCGGAGAGCGAAGAGAGGAGGATGCGACGCAGCGCAACACCCACCGTCGTGCCAAATCCTCGTGACATCGGTCCAATCGCAAACCGCCCGTAATTCTGGGTACTGGCCTGCGCTTCTATTTTCGGTAGTACTTGGTATAGCAAAGGAAACCCTCCTTACCCTCTGGCGCCCGTCCTGATCCAAATGAACAGCACGGGCGCCGCTCGTTGAACGTCTTGCTCCTGGAAAGAGGCTCCCTCTACCGCGAGTAGTACTCGACGACGAGCTGCTCGTTAACGGGAATATCGATCGACTCACGCGTCGGCAGTGCATTCACGACAGCCGACATCTCCTCAACGTTCATAGACAGCCACGCCGGCACGTTCTGGTGCTCCAGGACCTCTCGCAGCTCACTGAAATAGGCATTGCCTCGGCTGCGCTCTCTGACAGCGATCACGTCGCCAACCGCGACGAGCGCTGACGAAGCATCCGTCCTGCGACCGTTGAGGTCAATATGGCCGTGCGACACCAGCTGGCGCGCCTGAGCACGAGACTCAGCCAGACCCAGCCGATAGACAACGTTATCGAGGCGCCTCTCCAGAAGGGTCACAAGGTTCGCGCCTGTCTGCCCGCGCATACGCTCGGCCAGCTCATAATAGCGGCGGAACTGCTGCTCCAGCACCCCATAGATACGGCGCAGGCGCTGCTTCTCACGAAGCTGCTGTCCATAGTCGGAAACCTGACGCCGGAACTGGGCCTGACGCCCATGATCGCCGGGCGCATAGGCGCGCTTCTCCATCGCGCACTTGGGCGATAGGCAACGCGAGCCTTTTAGAAAGAGCTTCATGCCCTCGCGGCGACACTGCTTACATACCGAATCACGATACCTGGCCATCCATCCTCCTGATTTCTAGCGGGCGCCTTGCGCTGCACTCTCCGCGCAGCCACTGCCCCGATAGCGGGTTTACGCCGGACGAGGTGTCCTCCCCGCCAACTACCACCGATAGACGATACCTATGAAAACGACTACTAGATGCGGCGCTTCTTTGGCGGCCGGCAACCATTGTGCGGGACCGGGGTCACATCAGTGATCGAGCGCACGTGGAGGCCAGAGGCCTGCAACTGCCTCAGCACGGCCTCGCGGCCCGGGCCGGGCCCCTTGACGAACACATCAACATCCCGCATGCCCATGTCCATAGCCGAGCGGCTCACCACGCTTGCCGCGCTCTGCGCCGCAAAAGGCGTGCTCTTGCGCGAACCGGTGAACTCCTGGCCTGCATTACGCCACGCCAGCACACCACCGTCGGGATCAGTCACCGTGATGATGGTGTTATTGAAGGTGGCCTGCACATAGACGCGACCACGGGGAACGTTCCTGCGCTCGCGACGCGGCACCCGCCTGGTTGTTCTTCTTCGCCCCATTTATCGTATACCCCCTGAACCCTGCGATTACTTCTTGTCCGCGGCGCGCTTGCGACCGGCCACTGTCCGCTTACTCCCTCGCCGCGAGCGTGCATTTGTCTTTGTACGCTGCCCACGGACGGGAAGATTGCGTCGGTGCCGCAGCCCACGATAGCTGCCGATGTCAACCAGACGCTTGATGTTCATCGCGACCTCGCGACGGAGGTCACCCTCAACCATATAGTCCTGGCCGATAACTTCGCGCAATCGAGCGACTTCGGCCTCGGTGAGGTCGCGCCCGCGGGTATCTGGATTGATGTTGGTCTTGACCAGGATCTCCTGGCTACGGGACAGCCCGATACCAAAGATGTACGTCAACCCAACCTCAACGCGCTTTTCATTCGGGATGTCGATTCCTGCTATACGCGGCATTCAAGCCCCTCCCTGCTATAGGTCCGCCCAGAGCACATTCTGCCCTGTGGCTCTGATTCTGCTAGCCCTGCCGCTGCTTGTGGCGCGGGTTCTCGCAAATGACACGCACAACGCCATGACGCCGGATAATCTTGCACTTTTCGCAACGCTTTTTCACTGAAGGCTTGACCTTCATGCCAGTACCTCCCCGCCCTTGTCATCACGCAGAGTCAATATCTCTGCACCGTTGTCTGTTACAGCGATCGTGTGCTCAAAGTGTGCCGATAGACAGCCATCCGCGGTTACGACAGTCCAGCCATCCTCAAGCACCCGGGTTTCGTAACCCTCCAGGGCCAACATCGGCTCCAGACAGATCGTCATACCCTGCCTCAGCCGCAACCCGCCACCGGGAGGTCCCCAGTTGCGAATGCTCGGAGGCTCGTGCATCGCGCGGCCGATCCCGTGCCCGCCATACTCGCGAATTACCTCGCAACCCGACTCGCGAGCCGAAAGCTCGATAGCGTGGGACACATCGCCCAACCGCGCACCATCACGCACAGCGGCGATGCCAGCCTCTAAAGCCGCTCTGGTCGCAGCCATCAATGCGGCCGCCGACTCGGAGATCTCGCCCACCGCCAGCGTCACCGCAGCATCGCCGTGATACCCCTGCCAAATGGCACCCACGTCGATGCTGACAATATCACCCTCGGTCAGTACCCGGTCTCCGGGTATACCGTGGACGATCTCCTCGTTCACGGACGCACAAATACTGGCAGGATAGCCGTGATACCCTTTAAAGGACGGAATCCCACCAGCCTCGCGGATAATCGACTCCGCTACAGCATCGAGCTCTTGTGTTGTCACGCCCGGCACCGTTATCTCGGACATGCGGCTCAAAACCTGGCCCACGATCTGGCCCGCAGTGCGCATCTTTTCGAGCTCTTCCGGCGAACGGCGCGACACCATATTCTACAACCTTTGTCCGATCCTGTCCATTATCATAGAACAGCCTCTATCGCCTGCCTGATCTGCGCAGCGACCTGCTCAGGATCCTGCTCTCCGTCAATGTCCACGAGAACATTGCGGCTGCGATAGTACTCGTCCAAAGGCGCCGTTTGCTCCTGGTACACCTTGATACGCCGCTGTTGCGTCTCCAGGTTATCGTCCTCGCGCTGATACAGCGTCCCGCCGCACTCGTCACAGACGCCCTCAACCTTTTCAGGGCTGAACAGCCTGTGATAGATGGCGCCGCAACGGGAACAGGTCCAACGACCCGCCAACCGCTGTAACAGAACATCCTCAGCAACCGCGATATTGAGCACGACATCCACCTGGCGGCCCATGTCTTTCAGCAGGTCGTCCAGTGCCGCGGCCTGAGCCACCGTCCGTGGAAAACCGTCAAAGACGACGCCCTGGGCACAGTCGGGCTGCGATATGCGCGAGGCCACCATGCCAATCGTGACCTCATCGGGTACCAACTCGCCACGCTCCATATACACTTTGGCCTGGCGACCCAGCTCGGTCTCCCGCGAAAGATTGTCGCGGAAAAGGTCCCCGCTGGACACGCGAGGAATGTCGAGCCATGACTGCATCAGCTCGCCCTGCGTCCCCTTGCCAGCTCCAGGACCCCCCAGAAGAATGACATCCACCATGTCGTTTACCTCATTCTCCGGATAAAGCCCTCATAGTGCCGCATCATCAGTTGCGCCTCGAGCTGCTTCATCGTGTCAAGGACCACGCCCACCACAATCAAGAGGCCCGTGCTGGTAATCAGCATCTCACTGGTCCCGGTAAAGAGCTGCACGATAAAGGGCAGAATGGCAATCACACCCAGAAACAGCGCCCCTACCAGAGTGATCCTGCGCACCACGCCTTGCAGAAATTCCGCCGTTCGCGCACCGGGCCGAATGCCGGGTACGAAACCGCCCTGCCGCCGCAGCGTCTCGGGAAGATCCTGCTGCTGGAAGATCACGTCGGTGTAAAAGTACGTAAACGCCACCACCAGCACAAAGTACAAGAGCCAGTAGAAGGCGCCTGTAGTGCTGAAAAGCCGGGAGATCCCAGTGGCGATGCTTGCCACCCACGCGGTGCCAGAGTTCACAAAGTAGCTGGAGACGATACCCGGCAACATCATGATCGATACGGCAAAGATCAGCGGGATCATACCGGCCGAGTTCACCTGGAGCGGCACGTGCGTGCTCTGGCCACCGTAGATACGGTTACCGCGCACGCGCTTGGCATAGTGCACCGGGATACGACGCTGGCCTTCGTGTACCATCACGATACCGATCACGGTGACTGCCGTGATGATCAGAAACACCAGTATCGACCACGGGTTCGTCACAGCCATTTGAGCCAGCCGCTGCGGGATGCCCGAGATGATGCCACCAAAGATGATCAACGAGATACCGTTGCCGATACCCTCATCGTCGATGAGCTTGCCCAGCCAGATCGCGAGCATCGTTCCGGCCGTCAGCGTCAACAGCGTGGCAATAGTCGGCAACCAAGTGCCGGCCCTTAGCCCAAAGTCCGTGATCGCCGGACCGGCCGCAGTCGCTGATTGCGCCAGCAGCGAGGTCTGCCCCAACCCATGCAACAGGGCCAAAGGTATGGTCAGAAGCATCGTGTACTGGTTGATCTTGTCGCGACCTGCCTCGCCCTCCCGGCTCAATCGCTCGAGAAACGGAATGATCGGCGTCAGCAGCTGCAGCACGATCTGAGCTGTGATATAGGGATAAACGCCCAGAGCCATGACCGAAAAGTTCGACATGGCTCCACCTGAGAACATGTCCAGCAGACCCAACAACTGGTTCGACTGGAACATCGCCCTCATCGCTTCCAGGTTCACCCCAGGAATCGGCACGTGCGCGGCAAAACGGTAGATCACAAGGATGACCACCGTAAAGATTAGTTTCTTCCTCAGATCCGGCAGCTTGAACGCATTGGATACTGCTTGCAGCATGGGTATCTCCCAACGATGCTTGGCACAACCTGCGGAGGCGTGCTAGCTCAACACCTCAACTGTGCCACCGGCCGCCTCAATCTTGGCGCGTGCCTGCTCCGAGAACTTGTCGGCACGCACAACCAGGGCGTGGTCAAGCTCGCCATCGGCCAGCACCGCAACCGGTGTGTCGGTATTCTTGATCAAACCTGCCGCCATCAGGATCTCGGGATCCACGACCGTGCCAGCCTCAAAGCCGCCGAGATCGCCCACGTTCACCGGCACGTACTCTACCCGGTTCACGTTGCGGAATCCGCGCTTTTGCGCCAAACGACGCACCATCGGCAGCTGGCCACCCTCAAAAAAGATGTGCCCGCCGCGTCCCGTGCGCGAACCCTGTCCCTTGGTACCAAAGCCACCGGTCTTACCCTGCCCAGCAGCGATACCCCGGCCCCGGCGCTTGCGCTTGGACTTGGCGCCATCCGCCGGCCTGAGATCGTTCAACTTCATGATGCCACCTCTTCGACTTGGACCAGGTGCCTCACACTGGCCACCATCCCAAGGATCGGGGCGGTCGCCTTCTGCTCGACAGTGTCACCCAGATGTCGCAATCCCAATGCCTTGACAGTTGCCTTCTGGCGCTTGTCATAGCCAATGGCGCTCTTGACATAGGTGATGCGCAAAGTCTTATTCTCCATTGCGTACAACCCTCCAGGGCGGCAGCAGCTCTTCCATGCTCTTGCCGCGCGCCTGGGCGCGCTCCTCAAAAGCGTTGAGCTCCTGCAATGCCTTGAACGTCGCCATCACCACGTTGAACGAGTTATCGCTGCCCAGCGACTTGCTGAGCACGTCGTGCACGCCCGCGGCCTCAACGACCGCGCGCACACCGCCACCGGCGATAACGCCCGTTCCAGGAGAAGCCGGCTTGAGCATGACCTGGGCTGCCCCGTAACGTGTGGTGATATCATGCGGAATCGTCCGGCCAAAGAGAGGAATAGAGACCATACGGCTCTTGCCTCGCTCTACGGCCTTGCGAATGGCGCTGGGCACGTCGCGAGACTTGCCAACGCCAACGCCCACTCGCCCCGCACCATCTCCAACCACGACCAGCACGCGAAAGCCAAATCGCCGACCACCCTTGACCACCTTGGCCACGCGGTCGATGCTCACGACTCGCTCCTGGAGCTCTTCGCCTTCGCCGTACTCGTCGTACCTGTTTCTATCGCTCATATATCTCTCCTCGCTATACCTGCCTCAAACGGCAGGTGAAACATCAGACGCGTACTAGAACTCCAGACCAGCCTCACGCGCAGCCTCGGCCAGAGCCTTGACCCGACCATGAAACTGGTAACCACCGCGATCGAAAACCACCGTACTGACGCCGGCGGCCTTGGCGCGGTCAGCAATCGCCTTGCCGACAACCCGCGCGCACTGGGTTTTGGTAAGACCAGCGCACTCTGCACTCAACTCGCGGTCAATCGTCGAGGCCGCAGCCAGAGTGTGCCCCGCCGCGTCGTCGATCACCTGCGCATAGATATGCTCCAGGCTCCGGAACACGTTGAGACGAGGGCGCTCTGCAGAACCAGAGACTTTACTGCGAACGCGCCGGTGCCGGCGCAGACGCGCCTCATGAACTCGTTGTGTGTTGCTCACTTACCGCCTCCAGTCCGACCGGCCTTTCCTGCCTTGCGACGGATAATCTCACCCTCGTACGCGATGCCAGTTCCATGATATGGCTCGGGCTTGCGTACGGCACGAATCCGCGCAGCAGTTTCGCCAACCACAGCCTTGTCGGCACCCAGCACGCCTATCTGGCGCCCACTGCGGTCGATCTCAAAAGACACACCCTCGGGCGCCTCGATCCGCACCGGATGGCTGTAGCCCACATACAGGGTCAGAACACTACCCTGCACCTCACCGCGGTAGCCCACTCCATTGATCACCAACCGAACCACAAAGCCATCGCTTACGCCGGTGACCATATTAGCGAGCAGAGCGCGCGTGAGGCCGTGCAGGGATCGATTCTGTTTGGAATCGTCCACACGGGACACCTGCAACGTACCCTCGTCGAGGCTAAGCTGCATATTCGGGTGCACATCCAACGCCAGGGTCCCCTTGGGGCCCTCAACCGTTACCATCTGTCCATCTATGCCCACCTTGACGCCACCAGGCACAGTAATGGGCATACGTCCTACTCTTGACACAGTTACTACCTCCCGATCAACGACAGCCCGTTACTTACCATACCTCGCACAGGACTTCACCACCGACGTTCTGGCGCCGCGCCTCGCGGCCAGCCAATACGCCCTTGGGGGTGGAAAGCACCACAGTCCCAAGCCCGTAACGCACCCAGGGGATCTCATCCTTCCTGGCGTAGATACGGCACCCGGGCTTGCTCACACGCCTGAGCCCCTGAATCAGCGGCTCCTGCGCACGGGTATACTTGAGAAACACGCGCAGCATGGGGAATCGGCCGTCACGCACTGTCTCGTATCGATCAATATAGCCCTCATCCTGGAGAACTTTGGCCAAGGCCTGCTTTACTCCAGAGAAAGGAATCAGGACATAGCGGCGGCCCACGGCCTGGCCGTTACGTATGCGCGTAAGCATGTCGGCGATAGGATCACTAAAGCTCATCTACCAGCACTCCCTTTCAAGTCGGCGGCACAACCGCCGCGTGCTCTTTCCGCTACAAGTCGTGAACAGTGAGCGGCCACGGAACTGCCGCCCCACCGATAACTACCAGCTGGACTTGGTCACGCCCGGGATCTTGCCATCCATGGCCAGCTCCCGGAAGCAGACACGACAGAGGTCAAAGCGCCGCATGTAGCCCCGTGGGCGGCCGCACCGCGAGCAGCGGTTACGCACACGCACCTCGTACTTGCGATTCTTTTCCCGCGCGATCATCGACTTTTTTGCCACTCTTGTACTCTCCAATCCTCGGCGCCAGGCTCGTAACTTGGGCGCCCAGACTATAGGCTATGCAGCTACCTGGGCAGCTATGCCCACAAAGGGCATTCCCATAAGCTCAAGCAAGCGCCGCCCTTCCTCATCGGTCTCAGCCGTGGTTACTATGCTAATCGACATGCCGCGTACCTTGTCGATCTCGTCATAGTCGATCTCGACGAACACCAGCTGCTCGTTGAGTCCCAGCGAATAGTTGCCGCGCCCGTCAAAGGAACGACGCGAGATACCGCGAAAGTCCCTCTGCCGAGGCAACGCGATGTTAATGAGCCGATCCAGGAACGAGTACATCCGATCATGACGCAGTGTAACCATGACGCCGATCGGGTTGCCCTCGCGCAGCTTGAAATTCGCGATGGACTTGCGCGCCCGGGTCACAATAGGCTTCTGTCCGGTGATCTTGGTGATATCTCGCGTGGCAGCCTCGATAGCGTTGGCATTCTGCAACGCCTCGCCAAGACCCACGTTAATCGTGATCTTGTCCACTCGCGGCACCTGCATCACGCTGGTGTACCCGAACTCTTCCATCATCCGCGGAACGATCTCGTCCCGATACTTTTCCTTCAGCCTATGCATCCTCATACTCCCCAGGCCCGCGCGGTAACTGCGTCGGCCCCTCGTCCTAGTCGATGACTTCGTTGCACTTGCGGCACACACGTACCCGGCTGCCGCCACTCTCTTCAACACCAATGCGCGTGGGCTTGTCACAGCGAGGGCACACCAACATCACGTTTGACACGTGAACCGGCGCCTCCATCTCGATGATGCCAGGCTCTGTGCGCATATTCGCCGTGCGTTTCTGCGCCTTTTTCACGAGCTTGACACCCGACACGAGGATACGCTGTTCCTTGGGCATCACTACCCGCACAGTGCCCCGTGTGCCCTTGTCGTTACCGGCGATCACCTCGACGGTATCCCCTGCTTTGATCTTCATCACTTACTCCTCAAGACCCGATCCAACAGCCCCGGCTAGAGCACCTCAGGGGACAGAGACACGATGCGCATGAAACCTGCATCCCTGAGCTCTCGACCCACGGGACCGAAAATGCGTGTTCCACGGGGGTTCTTGTCTGCGTCCACAATCACGGCCGCATTGTCGTCGAACCGCACGTACGAACCGTCAGGTCGGCCGTACTCTTTGGCAGTCCGCACGATGACGGCTCTCACGACTTCCTTCTTCTTGACAGAACTACCGGGCGTCGCCTCCTTGACTGAGGCTATAATAATGTCGCCCACGCCTGCGTAACGGCGTCGCGTGCCACCGAGCACTTTGATGCACATGATCTCACGCGCACCCGTGTTGTCGGCGACCGTTAGCCTGGTGAATGGCTGAATCATCTCGCGTCACTCCACTCTATCGTGATGAGCACCCTCGCCCCAGTTCGGGCGAGATGTGGCACTCCGTGCCTTCTCAACGGTTGTTGATCTCAACCACACGCCAGCGCTTGCGCCGGCTTAGGGGCCGCGACTCTTCAATCGTGACCCAGTCGCCCTCGTGCGCCGCACCCTCTTGATCATGCGCCATGTACTTTTTCGCCGTGCGCAGGATCTTGTTGTACACAGGATGACGCTTGCTGGAGGTGACCTGCACCACCACCGTCTTTTCCATCTTGTCGCTCACAACCTGGCCGCTCAAACGTCTACGTGGCATCCTACTGCTCCCCAGTCTCTAGCTCGCGCTCACGAAGAATCGTGTTCACACGGGCAATATCCCTGCGCACCTCTTTGATGCGGCTTGTGTTGTCCAGTTGCCCACTCGAGCGCTGGAACCGCAGGTTAAACTGTTCCTGCTGCAGCTCTTCCAGCTCCTGGGCGAGCTCCTCGTTCGTCATCTCGTGCAACATACTGGCCTTCATTACTCAGTCCCTCGCCCGGCTTCATCCCGCATTGTGATGGCCGTCTTGATAGGCAACTTTTGCGCCGCCCGCAACAGCGCATCCTTCGCCGTAGCCTCATCCACGCCGCTGACTTCGAACATGATGCGGCCTGGCTTGACCACGGCCACATAATGATCCACAGAGCCCTTACCGCTACCCATACGCGTCTCTGCGGCGCGCATAGTCACCGGCTTGTCCGGGAAGATGCGAATCCAAACCTGGCCGCCGCGCCTCATGACGCGCACGATCACACGTCGCGCAGCCTCGATCTGCCGGCTGGTGATCCAGGCTGGCTCCAGCGCCTTGAGACCGAAATCGCCAAAGTTGATATCTGCACCACGATACGCCTTGCCACGCATCCGCCCGCGGTGCTGTTTACGATGCTTGAGCCTCTTGGGCATCAACATGACTGCTATACTCCCTCGACGCGACCCGTCGCCCTGTTGGACTCGGGCAGCACGTCTCCGCGATAGATCCAGACCTTGACGCCGATGCGTCCAGTGCTGGTCGCCGCCTCCTCGGTGGCGAAATCGATATCCGCGCGCAGCGTGTGCAGAGGCACTCGTCCCTCGCGTACCCACTCGCGCCGGGCCATTTCTGCACCCGACAGACGACCGGCACACAACACCTTGATTCCCTGCGCCCCGCTACGCATCGTGCGCTGTACAACCTGACGCATCACGCGCTTGTGAGCCACCCGGCGCTCGAGTTGCTCGGCGATGCCCTCGGCAACCACCCGCGCGTCGATCTCGGCGTTCGGCACCTCGACAACATCCACCCGCAGGCTCTTGCCCTTGATGTCAGCCATCTCCTCAAGACGTGCCTTGAGAGCATTAATGTTGGCGCCACGACGCCCGATCACGATACCAGGCTTGGCTGTAACGATCGTGATGTTGATCTGCTTGGGGAACCGCTGAATCTCGATGCGCGAGACACCGGCCCGTCCCAGGGTGCTCCTGATCTCGTTGCGAATCGCAATGTCCTCACCCAGGAGCTTGGAGTATTCCTTGCCCTCGGCGAACCACTTGGATTCCCAGTCCTTTATTATCCCCAGCCTAAAGCCGATTGGATTTACTTTGCGGCCCAAGATGCCTCCTTGCCTTACCTAGCTCAGGCTTGCCTAGCTGTGACTACGACGGTGATATGAGAACTCCGCTTGAGAATGGGCTTGTATCGACCGCGAGCCCCAGGGTGACCCCGCCTTAGCGTCGGGCCCTCATCCGCGCTGATCGCGGAGATAATCAACTCATCGGCAGAGAGTCCATAATTCTCTTCGGCGTTCGCCACTGCTGACTGTACGACTTTGCGTACCTCATAGGCAGCGGCGCGCGGTGTGAACCGCAAAACATCCAGCGCCTGAGTGGCCGGCATGCCCCGAACCAGGTCTGCAACCAGCCGCACTTTTTGCGCCGACATGCGTATGTACTTGGCAACTGCACGTACTTCTAATGACATCAGCTAATCTCCTACAACCCACTCGTGAGTATCACGGGCCGTGCCAAAGGACGCCCGCCGCAATCTAACGGACGCGTGTCCTGCGCTCCTTGGCAGCATGCCCGCGAAAGTAGCGGGTCGGCGCAAACTCTCCAAGGCGGTGTCCCACCATGTTCTCTGTCACGTAGATGGGAATATGCCGGCGACCGTCATGCACAGCAATCGTGTGCCCCACCATCTGGGGGAAAATCACCGACGCGCGGGACCATGTGCGGATAACGCGCTTTTCTCCGCGCCGGTTCATCTCCTCGACCTTCTTCAACAGCTTTTCCGAAACGAACGGTCCCTTTTTCAGAGATCGCGACATTTACAGGCCTCCCCACTACGTTCCTTGCCGGACAGTCCGACTCTTACCGGTGCCTAGCGCCTCTTGGAGCGACGGCGAACAATATACTTGTCAGTGCGCTTGTTATGGCGCGTCCTGTAGCCCAGCGTGGGCTGGCCCCACGGCGACTTGGGTCCGGGCATGCCCACCGGGGCCTTGCCCTCACCGCCACCATGCGGATGATCACGCGGGGTCATCGCAGAGCCACGGGTATGCGGTCTGCGCCCCAACCAGCGCTTGCGTCCGGCCTTGCCGAGCTTGATGTTAGCCGATTCGACGTTACCAACCTGGCCAATCGTCGCCATACAATCGCGCGCAACCACTCTCACCTCGCCCGAGGGCATACGCAACTGCACAAACTCGCCCTCCTTGGCCAGGATCTGCGCCCCCGTACCGGCGGCGCGCACCAACTGCCCGCCCCGCCCGGTATAGAGCTCGACGTTGTGCACTACGGTACCCAGCGGAATGTTATTGAGCGGCAACGCGTTACCAACCCGGATGTCGGCCTCGGGGCCAGACACCACGCGATCGCCTACCTGTAGTCCCGCAGGAGCCAGAATGTAGCGCTTTTCGCCGTCCGCATACACCAGCAGCGCGATGCGAGCTGAGCGGTTCGGGTCGTACTCGACCGAGTCCACCCGCGCGGGCACGCCAAACTTGTCTCGGCGGAAATCGATGATGCGATACTGGCGTTTGTGACCGCCGCCGCGATGGCGTACCGTCACCTTGCCGCGAAAGTTGCGTCCGGCCCTCTCCTTGAGAGGCGCCAACAGCGACTTTTCGGGATCACGCCTGGTGATCTCCTCGAACGTAAACCCTGACATGCCTCGGCGTGAAGGCGTTGTCGGTTTAAACTGCTTGATTGCCATAATCTAATCCCCTCGGCTTACAGCGATGATCGAGCTACTCCGACCGAACCTAGACACCCTCAAAGAAGCTGATGCTATCGCCTTGCGCCAATGTGACGATCGCCTTCTTCCACTCTTGTGTGTGGGTAATGTGCCTGCCGGTGCGACGCGTCTTGCCGGGCATGTTGATCACATTCACACCCACAACCTGCACGTCAAAGATCTCTTCGACGGCCTTGCGCACCATCTGCTTAGTGGCGCGGCTGTCCACCTGAAACGTGTAGCTGTTCAGTTCGTCGGCCTGATAGTTGGACTTTTCAGTCAGTATCGGTCGCCTGATAACCTGGAAATGGTTCACCGAATAACGCTCCTATCCTCAATACGATGGCTCTGCGCCCATCCCTGACCAGGGTCAGGACTAGAGATCCGTCCGAAGAAATCCTTCAATCTGTCCCACGGACTCCCGCGGCATCACAATATAGTCATAACCCAGCAGGTCTCTGATACTCAGCATCTGAGCATTCAGCATCTTGATCTGCTGCAGGTTCCGCGCCGAAAGCTCGACGTTCTCATTATGAGCGGGAAGCAGAAACAGCGCTGACGACTCGCCGATATTGAGATTCGCCAGCACCGTGCGCATCTCCCGGGTCCTGGGTGCTTCCATACTCAGCTGATCGAGCACGATAATCTGCTCACCCGCAGCCTTGACTGAGAGCGCTGACCGGAGCGCCAGACGACGCATCTTACGGTTCATCTTTTGCGCATAGCTGCGCGGGCGCGGGCCAAACACCACACCGCCGCCCTTCCAGTTCGGTGCGCGGGTGCTGCCCTGACGGGCGCGCCCCGTGCCCTTTTGACGCCACGGCTTGCGACCACCGCCGGCAACCTCACCGCGCTCCTTGGTCTTGGCTGTGCCGAGGCGCGCATTCGCCAGCTGCCGCACCAACGCCTGGTGCATCACAGCAGTCGAGGGCTCAATACCGAACACACTATCGTTCAGTTCTATCTCGTCGACCGTTTCACCGGCCATATTAACTACCGGAACTCGCATTTGAACACTCCTGCGTATCGTCAGTGTGAGGCCAGGCCGGCTAGGCCACCTTGACGGCGTTGCGAACCATCACCAATCCACCCACGGGACCCGGGACCGATCCCTTGATCGCGACCAGATTACGATCCGAGTCCACCTTCACCACCGAAAGGTTCAGGGTGGTCACCCGCTCGTTTCCCATGCGCCCGGGACCGCGCAGCCCCTTCCATACACGACCGGGGGTCGATGTCGAACCAATCGATCCAGGGGCCCGCAGTCTGTCGGACTGACCGTGCGTCTTGGGCCCACCCTTGAAGTGATGCCGCTTGACGACGCCGGCAAAGCCCTTGCCTTTGGAGGTACCGATCACATCGACCAGTTCTCCAGGGGTGAACAGCGTCACATCGAGGATCTGCCCAACCTTGTAGGTCTCGGCATCGTCTGTCGCCACCTCTCGCAGATGCCTGAGCATCGGCAGATTGCGCAGATGGCCCTTTTCCGGGCTATTCAGGCGAGGAACCTGATCAAAACCGAGCTGAATTGCGCTGTAACCATCACTGGTTTCGGTTTTGACCTGGGTCACATAACAGGGTCCCAGTTCGACAATCGTCACAGGGGTAATAACGCCGGACTCGTCCACAATACGAGTCATCCCGACTTTTCTGCCCAGTAGCGCTTTTCTCTTCATTTTCTCCGCCTCAGGGGGTTCTAGCGAGCGGCCGCTGGTGATTCTCTACCAGGAGGGCCACAAGGGTCCGCCCCTTGCCCCCGTTGAACTTGTACAAACTCGTTGTCTAGAGCTTGATCTCGATATCGACACCGCCAGGGAGATCCAGGCGCATCAGCGAATCAATCGTCTGGGGGTTAGGATCCAGAACATCGATCAGGCGCTTGTGCGTACGAATCTCCAACTCTTCCCGGGAGTCACGGTCAATGAATGGTGACCGAGCCACCGAGAACTTTTCGATGCGCGTCGGCAAAGGGACTGGCCCCACGACGGCCGCACCAGTTCGCTCGGCTGTATCCACGATCTGCCGAGATGACTGGTCGAGTACCCTGTGATCATACGCCTTGAGCCGGATACGAATCCGCTGTTGTCTTGCCATGGTCTCCTCAATCCGCGAGATCTGCAACCCTTTCAGTCTCTACACGTGGCCCCGACGGGCCACGTGTAGCCTGAGCGGGAATATCAACACTAGTGCCCGAAAAACCTGCCTACTCGATGATCTCTGTGATGGCGCCAGCGCCCACGGTGCGGCCGCCCTCACGAATCG
>CAZMAI010000007.1:0-36769 GCA_964564195.1 uncultured Anaerolineales bacterium
ATCGGTATAATCGGGCTGTTATGGAAAACTATCAGCGCATCGAGTTCCACAGCCACACGGTATTCAGCGATGGGGCGTTGCTCCCTTCCGAGCTCATCCGGCGTGCCCTGGTACAAGGTCACCGGGCGCTGGCCATCACCGATCATGCTGATGCGAGCAATCTGGAGGCGTTGATCAGCGCGCTCTCGCGTCTGCGACAGGAACAGGGCCAGGGTCTGGGCCTTCAACTGATTGTGGGGGTGGAGCTCACGCATGTGGCCCCTTCGGACATCGCCAGGCTGGCCCGCCGTGCCCGCCTCCTGGGCGCGGATCTGGTGGTGGTGCATGGCCAGACGATCGTGGAGCCCGTCGCCCCCGGAACCAACGCCGCCGCCATTGCCTCGCCAGACGTAGACTTGCTGGCCCACCCGGGGTTTCTCACCCGGCAGGAGGCGCGCGACGCACGCGATCGCGGCTGTATCATCGAGATCACCAGCCGCAAGGGGCACAGCCTCACCAACGGGCATGTCGCCCGGATCTGTCAGGAAGAGGGCGCGCTCATGGTGGTCGATACGGATACTCACGCGCCAGGAGACCTGATCGATTTCTCCTTTTCGCAGGCCGTGGCGCAGGCCGCCGGACTCGACCCGGCGCATGTGCACGCCGCCACGGTAACCACGCCCGAGGCGCTCCTCGCGCGCATTCTGACACAACATAGCAGACGCGAATACGTCTGATACCAGCACAAGGAGTCCGTTAACGATGCCTTTTCCTCCCATGCCCACCCAGATACGTTGCCCAAGCTGCAACACGCAGTTTCTCGTTGACATACGAACCATCGTCGATGTCGGCCTGGAACCGGAACTGAAGGATCAGTTTCTGCGAGGCGAGCTCAACCGCGCTCGCTGCCCGGAGTGCGGCACCAGCGGGCTGCTGAACACGATGCTCATATATCACGATCCGGCAAAGGAACTGCTGGTGTCCTATGTTCCATCGGAACTGCAGCTCTCAGCCCAGGACCAGGAGCGCACCATCGGCAGCCTCGTGAACGCGGTGATGAACGAGACGCCGGCGGAGCAGCGCAAGGCCTACTTTTTCTCGCCTCGCACCGTGTTGACGTATGACAGCCTATTCGAGACGGTGCTCGAGGCAGAGGGCTTTGACAAGGGTCTCCTCGAGCGCCAGCGTTCGTGGCTGGAACTGATCAATGATCTCGTGGCGGCGATGGATGACGAGGAGGCCTTTGACCGGATCGCCGACGAGAATCTGGACAAGATGAACTACGAGTTCTATCTCCTGCTGGCGGATCTCATCGATGCTCAGGAGGATCACTCTGAGGAACGAACCTCTCAGTCACTCCGGGATCTGCGGGACCGGCTGTTGACCCGATCGTCGCCTGCCATGCCGAGCCCACCGCCGGAACCCACCAGCGCCTCGGAGCTGATCGACATCCTGTTGGAGGCCCAGGGCGGTCCTCAGTGGGATGACGTGGTTGAGGACTATATGCCGCGTATGGATTATGCTTTCTTTCAGGCGCTGACGGAGCGGTTGGAGGCAGCGCAGGCTGCCGAGGATACAGATACCGCTGGCCCTCTGGAGCAACTGCGCAAAGCGCTGCTCGACGCCATCGACCGACAGAGCAAGGCGCTGCGCGAGGCCGAGGACGCTGCCAGCCTGCTCATCATGGAGCTACTAGAGAGTGAGGACCTTGATGCAGCTGTGCGGGAGCGTGAAGCACAGCTGGACGAGGTCTTTTTCCTCGTGCTGGGGAGGTTGCGTCAGACCGCGTTGAGTCGCAACAACGAACAGCGTGCCGCGCGCCTCGGCGCGATCCTGGACAAGGCCCGTGACGTGCGCGAGGAACAGCTTCCGCCCGATCTGCGTCTCATCAGCCAACTCCTGCGGGCCGATTTCCCGGAGGAATCCGGGAGTCTTTTGGAAGAGCACGGCACTCTCGTCACTGCCAATCTGCTCAAGGCATATGACCACTATGTGGCGCAGGTGGGCGAGAATATCAATGACGAGGCAAAGGAACGGCTGGCCGGTATTCGAGGGCAGATCGCGGACCGGCTTGAGGTCGCCAAGAAGTAGACCGTTGGAATGATCGAGGGCCAGAGCCAGTGCGGTTCTGGCTCTCTTTTGTGTCACTCAAACGAGCGAAGAAACTCGGCAAACACCCGGTTGCCGATCAGGTAGGCTGTCGGGGCCAGCCGGATGCCCGTGTGATCGAGGATCACCAGACCGCTCTCCCGCAGGCGCGCAATGGGTTCGGCGTAGACGTCGCGCAGGTCGCGTCCAAAGCGCTGCTCGAAAGCGGACCAGGTAACCCCGCTCATGAGGCGCAAGCCCAGCATCATCGTCTCGTCCATCTGTGTGTCGGGGCAGGCCAACTCTTCAGTGTCCATGGTATCCTCGCCAGCCTCCACGCGCCTTATGAACTCTATCGGATCGGGGCATTGACCATATCTTGAGCGCCCGTCGAATGAGAATGCGGCCGATCCAAGCCCCAGATAGCATTCGTTGCGCCAGTAATGCAGATTGTGCCGGCTGGCAAGACGAGGTTCTCTGTCCGGGTCATCCCCGGTGCCAGCGCGTGCCCAGTTAGAGATCTCGTACTGGGCGTAGCCCCGTGAGCGCAACATCTTCTGGGCCATCAGGTACATGTCCGCCGCCAGGGCGTCATCAGCGGTGGGCAGCACACCACACAGGACATCGCTGGCCATGGGCGTGCCGGGTTCGAGGGTGAGGGCGTAGAGCGACAGGTGTTCGGGCTCGAGGGCCAAGATCTGCTGCAGGGTGCGCTCCCAACTCAGCAGCGACTGACACGGTATGCCATAGATCAGGTCCAGGCTGATATTCTCGAATCCAGCCATGCGCGCGTTCTGAAACGCCTCGATGATTGCCTGCCGGTCGTGGATCCTCCCGAGCAGCGCCAACTCGCCTTCGTTCAAGGTTTGCGCACCAAGGCTCAGCCTGTTCACACCGCTCTGGCGTAACGTCTGGAGACTGTGTAGCGAGACGGTGCCGGGATTGGCCTCGCAGGTGATCTCTGCCTCAGTCTCTAGCGCGAGGTGCGAGCGGCAGGCTTCGACGATCGAGGTCAACCGGTCGGGTGCCAGCGCGGTTGGCGTTCCCCCGCCGATGTACAGCGTGTCAAAGGCGGGTCCGGGCCAATTGGCGCGCGCCTGCTCGACGCTCTGCAACAGGGCTGCCACATAGGGCTCGTAGAGGTCCGGTCCGCCCGGCAGCGAGCAAAAGTCGCAGTAACGGCATTTGCTCCAGCAAAAGGGGATGTGCACATAGATACCGGCGCGCTCTTGCTCAGCGGGAGCCGCGCTCATGGCATGCTGTTCGAGAGGCTTGCTCGTGCCCGTTCGAGGGCTGTGTCAAAGGCGCGCTGTGCCGCTCTTCCGAGCATCTCCGGTCGCGTCGCGTTCTCTGCGGCGGGCGAACCAGGGGGCAGAGATGCGGCCCACTGGGACACTGCGCGGCGCACAGTCTCGACCGCGGGGGAACGTTCATCGGTCATGTCGGACAGCCGGCCTATCTGCGGAAGCCCCCCCGGGATACCCATCACGAGACAGAGCGACGAGATGACGTTGCGGGCCCCATCAAAGCCGAGGGCGGCGGCCGCGACAGCAGAGGGCTCAGAGCCACCAGACGCGCTGGTCGCACCGGTCAGTGAGGCGCCCGAGCCGGGTTCAAGTATGGGAACGCGCAGCGAGACGAGGACCTCAGACATACTGTTTACCCGGCAGGACCCCGGACGTACGAGCAGCGAGCGGACCGGCAGCCATTGGGAGCCCGTCAGGTTGGCGATCTGGGCCTCTGCGTTCAGAGCGATCAGAGTCGTCGAAACGCTGTTGTTACCTCTGGCGCTGACGATATTCCCCGCGAGGGTGGAGAGTTCCCGCAGACGTGGGGTGTCCGTGCTGGAGGCCATCTCGCCCAGCACAGGCAGTGCGCCCAGGGCCGTCTCGGAGCGCAGCAACTGCGCCAGCGTGACGCTTCCCCCGAGGATGAGGTCGTCGCGCTCGATGCGAATGCGGCGGAGGCCGGCGATACGCGATACATCCACCAGATGCCGTGCGACGGACTCACCTCTGAGAACAACGGGTATGAGCGAGGTCCCCCCTCCGACGACCTGTGCCTCACCGCGGTGGGCTGACAGGTAAGCCAGGGCCTCCTCCACCGAAGCCGCCATGAAATAGCGCTTGAGCGGGGGGGCTCCTCTGGGGATCAGGCTGTCCATCGACTATGTCCCTCTATCGCCGCTTGCGCAGCGCTACACGAATCTCTGTGTAGATGCGTTCGACGCTGTGCCGGCGCCGCAGCTTGACCTCACCTTCCTCACCTTTGGCGATGGGAAAGGCATCCAGCATCCCGACCTTTTCCACACATTCGCGTCGGCTGGCCCCTTCCATAAAGAGCTCCAGGATGCGGCGGCGCATTTCGGCCAGATACTGGTACAGCGGGTCGATCAGTTCCTTGCCGCCCGGTGCCCCGGTACCCGGCACGATCACGTCCACATCCATTTCCTTGATGCGTTGCAGTGTCTCGAGCCACGCCAGCGAGTTGGCGTGCTGGGCGACTGGATGCTCGTTGTTCGTGATATTATCGCCAGCAAAGAGGACCTTCTGCTTCGGAAGGTATACGCCCAGTGATGCCGGGGTGTGTCCCTCCAGATGGATGATCTGGATCTCTGCGGAGCCCAGGTGCAATGTGATGCGATCAGAGACGGATATATCCGGGTGTACCGGGCGTATGGAGGCCAGCGAGTTGACCAGTGAAGGGTTGTTGGACGCCAGATCTCCTGCCAGGTCGGCGAGCGTCGACTCATCGTAACGGGCCAGCGGTTTCTCCGACTCTTCGTGGCCAAAAACGCGCGCGGGCATGAACAGGTGGTTACCCAAAAGATGTTCCGGGTGATAGTCTGTATTGACGATGGCATAGGCCCTGCTCAGACCCAGGGAGCCTATCTGAGACTGCCACCGCTGACCGTCGGAAGGGAACATGGGCGTATCCACAAGAACTGGACCACGGTCACTGGCAATCAGGCCGCAGTTGCCACCTGCGTACTCGGTCTCGACATACACGCCCTCTGCGAGCTGAATCATGACGTTGCGTCCCCTTCTATCACGTTATGCTGGCCGTCCAGTATGTACTCCTGGGCGTCTTGAAGCATGCTACCAACACGCTCACGATCCAGCCCGCCGCCCTGGACAAGGCGCGGCTGGCCGCCCCCCCGACCGCCGTAGCGCCCGGCAGAGGCCTTGAGCACGCTGTTCATGTTCACAGGGATGTCCGCTGAGCGTGCCAAACAGAACTGCGGGCTCGGCTCCAGTACGGCGAGTAGCGCGATGGTGCCCGGTGATTCGCAGATCTGTTGCGCCAGAGTGCGCATCTCCGCGGGCTCGATGCCCTCCAGAATCCTTGAGACGACGCGGTAGCGTCCTCTGGTCTCAGCCTCCGCGAGCAATGACGCTGTCCGCATCTCCAGCCACTGCTCCCGCATCCCGCTCACCTGGCGCCGCAGACCGTCGTTGGCGGCGTTGAGCCGGTCGATCGCCTCAGGCAACTCATTGACACTGACACTGGCGCCGGTCGCAAGCTGCCGGCAGATGCGGCTCTTGGCACGATAGTCGCGCAATGCCCTCATCCCACAAAGAAATGTGACCCGGATCGAGCCGTGCCTGCTCTCCCAGCGATCAACATGGATCGCGCCAATCTCGCCGGCATGCGCGGGGTGCGTGCCGCCACAGGCAGAATAGTCGGTATCGCCTATCGATACGACCCGCACCAGACCCTCCACAGTGGGCGGCTTGCGCAGGGGGATGCCCGCTAGCTCTGTCTGTGTGTACTGTCTCGCGATGATCTCTGTGTTGGCCAGAACGATCTGGTTGGCATACTCCTCGACCTGCTCGACCTGCTCCGTGCTGAGGGACCGGCAGTCGATATCGATCGTGCTCTCGTCCTCACCGAGGTGAAAGGAGAGGGTAGCTGCCCCAATCAGGCGCTGAAAGGCCGCCGACAGGAGGTGCTGGCCTGCATGCTGCTGCATATGATCCTGTCGCCTGACCCAGTCGATGCGCCCGACGACCGTCGTGTCGGGTAGCGGTCTATCCAGAACGTGGATGATCTCGCCGTTCTTCTCAAGAACATCGACCACGCGCGCCTCATTAAGGCTGCCCGTATCGTGAGGCTGCCCCCCGGAAGTAGGGTAGAAACAGGTACGGTCCAGCACCACGGCCGGCTGGTCCAGCTCCTCGAGACGACGGGTCACGTTGGCATCAAATGCTACCAGATAGGGATCCTGCCAAAAGAGGCGCTCTGCGGACGGCAACTCACACTCCTCACCACGATAAGAATGGCAATACCGATGGCAGCGATTATAGCATACGCCGGGGGGCGCTGCGAGTGAGGGGCTCTTGATTGACATATCAAAAGCTGCTACGCTTGTCATAAGGGATCGGCGAGAGGCTGAGGCCTGGCACAGGGGGAAATCGTGAGCCTGCTTGGACTGGATATCGGGCTGTCGGGGTGCAGAGCGCTGGTCGTGTCGACGGACGGGACGCTGCTTGCCGACGTCGGCCGTGGCTATGGGCCCACTGCGCACGTCGACGCGTGCGAACTGGATGTGCGCAGCATCTGGGCGAGCGTCGCGGCGGTGCTCAGGGAGGCGGCGCAACGCACACACGCAGACCCCGTAGACGCTCTGGCGATTTCTTCTGTCGGGGATGCTTTTGTGCCCCTTTCCAGAGATGGCAGCGTACTTGCCGGGTGTCTTTTGGCGGGGAATGAAACCGATGACCAGATTGTGGCGCAGCTGCTGGCCAGATACGGTCAGGAGCGGGTTTATGACATCACCGGACAGGTGCCGGATCGTGCAACCACGTTTTCAAGGCTGTGCGTGCTTCGTCGCATGCAGCCAGAGTTGTACAGCTCGACCTGGCGCTTTGCGCTGATTGGCGGGATCGTCGCCCACCTCCTGGGCGGCACCACGACCTGCGATTACTCCCTGGCCGGCGGCACGCTCTGCTTTGATATGCATCAAAAGGCCTGGTCGCGAGAGATCCTTACGAGCTGCGGCTTGTCTCCCGCCAAATTGCCTGTTTTGGCAGAGTCAGGCACGCCCCTGGGGACAATCTCTGGCAGGGTCGCTCAGGAACTCCAGCTATCACCACGGCTGACCATTGTCCTCGGCGGGCATGACCTGGCGTGCCAGGCTCTGGGTGTGGGGGCTCTGAACGACGGAATGGCTGTGCTCAGCCTGGGTGCGGCTGTGCACCTCACTGCGGTGTTCCACCCCGTCCCCCTGCTGTCTCTTTTCTTACGCGATGGGGTGAATATCGAGCGTCACGTCGCTCCAGAGCTGCTGTTGGCCGATGGCTATGTGCGCGCAGGCGGTGCCTGGCTGCGCTGGTTCAGCAATGAGATCGCACCTCTTGAGCAGCGAGAGTCCGCAAGGCGGGGCGTGAGCCTGTACAAGACGCTATTGGAGGAGATGCCCGTTGCCCCTTCTCCTCTCCTGGTTCGACCGCCACTCGGATCCGACACGGCCCGCGCGGGCACTGTCCAGGGGCTGACGCTGGAAACCACCCGAGGTGAGTTGATCAAGGGGATGCTCGAAGGCGTCGCCCTGCAGAATGCACAGCTTCAGCACAGGCTGGAATCCAGAGGGCTTACGATGGTGCGTTACCGTGTGACGGGCGGGGGTGCGCGGACCGACCGGTGGGCGTCGCTCTGCGCCGATGTGCTGGGGCGCCCTGTAGAACGACCGGTAAATGTACAATCCGCGGCTCTGGGTGCCGCGATACTCGCGGGCCTGGGCATCGGCGCCTTTGACACGCAGGAAGAGGGCGCCAAAGCACTGGTAAAAGTCGACCGGATATTCGAGCCTGATGCCGGCCGGCATCGCATCTACCGGGAGCGGCTGCAGGCCATCGAGACCTTTAGCGACGGCCGCACCTGAGCGGCGACGGCTTCCGTTTGACGGCTAGCTGCCGCGTCGCACCCCGATAGCGCCGCGACCTCGCACGGTGCTCTCGGTTCCTGCGCTTTATTCCTCATAGCGTGCAACCGGTCCTGCCTTAACCCTTGAGAAGATAGAACATTTGTGCTATAGTGTGTTCACGACAATGTAATTGCGATGGGGCGGAGAGTGCGGCATGGACCTGTGGCAAAAGGTAGACGTGCTGGGTCAGGCGGCGACATGGGACACGGAGCGCGGCTGCAGCCCTGGCGGTGGGCGGGTGCCCGGCGGGATCGACCAGTGGATCTATCCAGCGGTGAGGCCCGACGGCAAACGCATCCGCATGCTCAAGGTGCTCCAGTCCAACGTCTGTGAAAACAACTGTGCCTATTGCGCATTCAGGCGGGATCGCGATGTTCGCCGGACGGCGTTTCAGCCTGACGAACTTGCTCGCCTGTTCGCCGATCTCGCGCGCTCGGGTCGCGTGGAAGGCCTGTTTCTGAGCTCGGGTGTGTGCGGCAATGCTGTCGCGGCCACAGAGCGCATGCTGGCGACAGCCGATCTGGTGAGGCACCGGTACCAGTTTGGCGGCTATCTGCACCTCAAAATCCTGCCGGGGACGGACCTGGCGAGCATCGAGGAGTCTATCAGGCTGGCATCCAGGGTATCCACCAATCTCGAGGCCCCCAACCAGTCGCGCGTGGGCCTGCTCAGTCCTGACAAGCGCTATGATGACCTGCTCGCGTATCTCACAGTGGCCGATCGTGTGAGACGGGAGTTTCCGCGCTGGGTCAGCCTGACCACGCAGTTTGTGGTGGGTGCCGCCGGAGAATCGGATGCGGAACTGCTGCAGACGAGCGCCTCTCTCTACCGTGACCTTGGCCTGGCCCGCGCCTACTATAGCGCCTTTCAGCCCATCTCGGACACGCCCCTGGAGGACCACCCGCCCACACCGCTCGTTCGCGAGCACCGGCTGTACCAGGCGGATTTCCTCCTGCATGACTATGGCTTTCAGGTGGATGAACTCTGTTTCGACGGCACAGGCAATCTCCCCGTGTACGCGGATCCCAAGACCCTCTGGGCGCACCAGCATCCCGAGCGCTTTCCAGTCGAGCTCAATACCGCAAGCGTGCGTGATTTGATGCGGGTGCCTGGCATCGGCCGCAAATCGGCGGAGCGCATTCTGACCCGCCGCCGGCAGGGGCGTCTTGGAGAGTTGGTCCATGCCGGGCTAAAGGGTGCGCTGGCCAACAGGGTCGCGCCATATGTGTTACTGGATGGCAGGCCGCCCGTGTACCAGCCGCAGCTATGGGCCTCTTACGAGCGGGTAGATAAGACGACGGCGTAACCTCAAGGGCCTCGCAGCATACAACTTGAGTGCTAACCAGGATACGGACAGTAATCACTGTACGGCTAGTCCTCCTTCGCCGTACGCTGACCAGCCGGCGTCTCACTCACGACCACGCCAATTCCGCGCGTCCTGACTCCCCTCTGCAAGGTCACGTATCCTCGCACAGCATGGCGCTGAGGGATTGGCGCCTCTCGCGGTGCCATCTATAATAGGCGGCACAGGAGGGGTTCAATGGCGGAGCGCGTCTCGGTTGTGGCAACTGTGCTCAACGAATCGGCCTCGATCGGGCGGTTGTTGGAGTCGATGGCCGAACAGAGCAGACGCCCCGATGAACTTGTCATCGTCGATGGCGGCTCGCGGGATGGGACGCTGGCCAAACTCGAGTCCTTTGCCGAGAGCGCACCCTTCGCTATGAGAGTGCTGTCAAGGCCCGGGGCGAATATCTCTGAGGGGCGTAACCTCGCCATCTCGGTGGCTGCTGGGCCCATCATCGCGGCGACCGATGCCGGGGTTCGGCTTGAGCCCGACTGGTTGGAGCAACTGCTGGCACCATTCTCAAGTGAGCCAGCCCCCGACGTCGTGAGCGGATTCTTTGTACCTGAGCATCACACTTTCTTTGAGCAAGTCCTTGGCGCCGTGACGCTTCCGTCGCTTCGGGAGATCGATCCGGAGAACTTTTACCCGTCATCCCGTTCGGTGGCCTTCCGCCGTGAGGCTTGGGAACAGGTGGGCGGCTACCCCGAATGGCTGGATTATTGCGAAGACCTGCTCTTTGACTTCTGCCTGGCCGACGCCGGCTACCGGTTTGCCTTTGTGCCTGACGCGAGAGTACATTTCCGCCCGCGTGGCACGCTCAAGGCCTATCTGAAGCAGTATTACCGGTACGCCAGAGGGGATGGAAAGGCCGACTTTTGGCGGTACCGGCACCTGCTGCGCTACGCGACCTATCTCCTGGCGCTGCCGGTGGCCATCGTCCTGGTGACATGGCACGCTGTAGGATGGATCGCCCTGGCGGGGGTGCTGGGTGTGCTCGCGTGGTCCCCGATAAGGCGCGTGTGGCCCGTGCTGGGTGAGATGGAGCCGCTGAGACGTCTGTTGGCGCTGGCGCTGGCTGTCTTTCTGCGGGTGGCGGGTGATGTGGCCAAGATGGTGGGCTATCCGGTGGGAGTTCACTGGAGACGCAGAAACGCACCGCCGGGGGATTGGGCCAAACGCCAGTGGTAGTCTACCCCACAGCCCTTTTGCGATGGCCTGGAAGCGAGTCTTGATCATGGAGATTCAGCCTTGAGCGCCCTGGGAATCGTCATCGTTAACTATAACACCCGCGAGGATCTGGAGCGCTGTCTGGACTCTGTCGCGGCGTCGACGGGGCGTCATCCCTATCGCGTGATTGTCGTCGACAATGGGTCGTCCGATGGCAGCGTGGAGATGGTGGGTGAGGCCTACCCATGGGTCGAACTGATTCCGAGCGCGTATAACGGGGGATACGCCTACGCCAACAACATTGGACTGCGCGCTCTGGGTTTCGCGTGTTGTGTCGAGTCGACATCTCGCCCAGCCTACGCTCTGCTGCTCAACCCTGACACGATTCTGCCTCCCGATGCCCTGGACACGCTGGTCGATTTCATGGACCAGCACCCGGATATTGGTGTCATCGGGCCTCGACTCGTGCGGCGCGATGGCTCCCTGGACCGCGCGTGCCGGCGGAGTTTCCCTACGCCAGAGGTTTCCTTGTACCATCTCATGGGCCTGCCCAGACTCTTTCCAGACAGTGAACGCTTTGGGCGCTACAACATGACCTATCTGGATGAGATGGTGGAGACGGATGTGGATGCCGTCGTGGGCGCCTTTATGCTGATGCGCGGCACAGCCCTGCAGCAGGCAGGGCTCCTGGATGAGCGCTTTTTCATGTATGGTGAGGATCTAGATCTCTGCTACCGCATCAAGGCGAACAACTGGCGCGTCCACTATTATCCCGCGGTGACCGTGCTGCACGTCAAGGGGGCCGCGAGCCGCAAGAATGCTGCTCAGGCTACCGCGGCCTTTTACGATGCGATGAAGATCTTTCACGACAAGCACTATCGAGACCATTACCCGGCGCCCGTGAACTGGGCTGTCGATCTCGGGGTTGTCCTGCTGCGCGTTCGGGCAACGGTCACCAACTGGCTGCGGCCTGCCGACCGGCGCCGCGTGGCCTCTGCGTAGGTTAGCCATGGCAAAGCGATCCAATCTCTTGCTCACGATTCTCGTGGTCGCCGTAGACCTGATTATGGCGGCGCTGGCCTACTATGTGGCCTATGAGCTCCGCGCCAGAGTGCCGATCCCCACACCGCTGCACCTGGCCCCCTTTGTCGTATACACGCGCCAACTCGTGATCCATGTGTTCTCAGTAGGAATTTCCTTCTTTTTCTACCGCCTGTATCATGGGCGGGCCGGTGGATCGAGGATCGATCTGTTCTACCGTATCCTCAGTGCCGTCTCGATTGCTACTCTGCTGGCGACCGCGCTGAGTTTCCTCACGCTGCACACGGATCAAGGGCTCACACGCGGCCTGATCATCTATGACTGGGCGCTATCGGTGATTTTGATCACCATAGGGCGGCTCATCACCGGACGCATCGGTGACCTGGTACGGCGCAGAAACCCGCAACGGTTGCTACTGGTTGGCACGGGAGAGGTCGCTCGGATGATCCTGCAAAAGACGACGACCTCCCGGTTGGGATATCGTCTGGTAGGATTTGTCGGTCCCGCCGATGGCCCCCAGGAAGTGGCCGGGCTGCCAGTGTTGGGGACCCAGAGCGAGCTGGGCCGCCTGATTCGCGAGTATCGTGCCGATGAGGTGATTATCGCTCTCGCGAGCGCTTCGCACGAAGATCTGATGGAGATGGTGTCGGTTTGCGAGGCTGAGCGCGCGATGGTCCGTATCTTTCCGGATCTGTTTCAGATTATGGCGGCAGAGGTGGCCATCTCCGATCTGGACGGCTTGCCGATGCTCTCGGTGCGCGATGTCGCACTCCGTGGATGGAAGCGTTCAGTCAAGCGTGCGATGGATATCGCGGTCAGCGCTGCCGGTTTGGTGATCCTCTCGCCTTTTCTGATGCTGATCGCCGCGCTCATCCGGCTCGAGTCCAAAGGGCCTGTGTTCTACGCACAGGAGCGAGTGGGGCTCGATGGGAGACCTTTCCCGATGCTCAAATTCCGGTCGATGCGCGTCGACGCAGAGCAGCAATCGGGACCCGTCTGGGCGACCGCAAATGACCCGCGCAAAACGCGCTTTGGCAGTGTCCTGCGGCGCACTTCCCTTGACGAGGTGCCGCAGCTGATCAATGTGCTCCTGGGGGAGATGAGTCTGGTGGGCCCCCGTCCGGAGCGTCCCGTCTTTGTGGAGCAATTCCGCCAGGTGGTGCCCCGTTACATGGAGCGTCACGCGGAAAAGGCCGGTATGACCGGCTGGGCCCAGGTCAACGGGCTGCGAGGCGACACGAGTATCGTAGAGCGTACCAAGTACGACCTGTACTATGTCGAGAACTGGTCGTTCCTCTTTGATCTCAAGATCATCATGCGCACGTTCATCAACATCCTGCGCGGCGATCGCAACGCCTACTGATCGATGTGCCCCGCCTTGATCCGTTGGGCTACCTGATCGTAGGCCTCGCAGGTGAGTGCAAGCTCCTGCTCTCCGTGCGCCGTGGACAGGGCTCCCAGTCCATGAGCGACATTTACCCCGTGCAGCAGCATCCCCAGCTTGAGGACCTTCTCGCGTAACACCTGATCGCACAGCGCCGCATCATTCAAATCATCCGGGCCTTGCGGCTCCAGGTCGGCCTGCAGGGGAAAGTAGACGCTGCTGAGCGAGCTGGAGTTAATGACGTCGTTCCCGCCGCCGGAGCATTTCGCCAGTATGCCGCGCGACGCGAATACCTGCTCAACCCGCTGCCTCAGATCCGCGCCTTTGCGCCCCAGCTCAGCGTACACCGTGTCCTGGTGTGCAATGAGGTAGCGGAGCATAACCAGGCCGGCGGTCAGAGACAGGGGATGGGCGGAGTAGGTCCCGCCGTTAAACCACACCCGGGGCGAGGCATAGTCACTGGTCAAGGACATCAGATCGGCACGTCCCGTGACGGCAGCCACGGGCATGCCCCCGCCGATGACCTTGCCGTAGGTGGACAGATCGGCCTGCACCCCATACAGACTCTGCGCACCCGAGGCGCAGTAGCGAAATCCGGTGATGACCTCATCTAGAATGAGCACTGCGCCGTGTCGCTCCGTGAGGCGCCGGGCCGTCTGCACATATTCTCCAGTGGCGGGGATAAAGCCGGCGATGCTGGGGCACAGCTCGAATATGAACGCGGCGATGCGATCACCATACTGCGCGAAGACGCCCTCGAGCGCCTCCGGATCGTTAAAGCGCGTGACGATGATCTCGTCATCGGTGGCCGACGACACCCCGGCAGAATCCACCCCATCGAAACCGGTGTCGCGGTGTCCCACGCCCTTGAGCGCCAGCGGGTTTGCACCATGCCAGCCGCCCCCCACTTTGACCACGATCTTGCGCCCGGTGTGGGCGCGCGCGATCATCAGGGCGTACATGGTGGCCAACGTGCCCGATGTCGTCAGCCGCACCTGCTCGGCGCCCGTCGTCTCCGCGAGGAGGCTCGCGTACGCGATCTCCTGTTCCTCAGGCAAGCCCGTTTGCAGCCCATAGTCGGCTTGTAGAGATTCGATCAGCGTTGCAGTGACCTCTGGTGGGTTGTGACCCAGGATGTTGGCGTAATGGCCCTGCCAGTAGTCCACCAGACGGTGGCCATCGCTGTCAGTGATCCAGGCCCCCTGAGCAGCCTGCACCCGCACGGGGTAGGGTTGGTAGGTGCGCGCACCATGGCTGATCCCGTCTACCAGGACATCCAGACTGCGCCTGTGGCTCTGGCCCGAGTTGGCGAAGGCACGGGTGTAGGCCTCTGTCAGGTCCCGGACAAGGTGTGCGTGATTGTCGAACATGGGATACCCTACCATTCTCTATGGCGTCAGCATCGCTAGACGCGTGAGATCAGATTACTTCTC
This sequence comes from uncultured Anaerolineales bacterium, assembly GCA_964564195.1. Lineage (GTDB taxonomy): Bacteria > Chloroflexota > Anaerolineae > UBA1429 > UBA1429 > JAAYED01. The sequence goes on from CAZMAI010000007.1 coordinate 14,364, forward strand.
GACAGCGTCTTGGCGCCGATCCAGATCAGCCACAACCCGAGGGCCCACACAAAGAGCCCCACCAACATGAGTAGTCCAGGCCCCATAAAAAAGGCCCCTGTAGCCTGCGCGCCCATCCACACGACGATGGGCAGCACAAGCAGGCCGCCTGCCTGCTGGGCCTGCATGAAAGTCTTGGCCCGGGAGGAGATGAGCACCGTCACGCCCAGTCCGGCGACCGACAGGGCGGGTGACAGCCAAAAGACGAGGGGCCACCAGATCGCGGTGGGGAAAAAGATCCGGCCGACGACGTTGTAGCCCGCCGCATTGACGACGATCGTGTACAGCACAAAAGAGACCAGCGTGAGCGTCAAGGCGGGCAGGATGGACACCATTGTCTTGGCGACGTACAGCTCCTGATCGGTGAGCGGCGTGTACAGGAGCCCCTCCAGCGTGTTGCGCTCCTTTTCTCCCACGATACTGTCAGCAGCCAGGATCGAGGACACCATCAGGGGGGTGATCAGGAAAAAGGGGGCGAACATGTAGCACGACGTCAGGATAGTCCACACTGCCTCTGGAGACGCATCCCTGGCCACCGGCAGCAGTCCGGCAGGGATCATGTCCAGCAAGGGTTGGATTTCCTGCATGTCCATCGCCGCCTCGCCCACAAGCTGCGGCAGCAGGATCATGACGAGGGGTAGAACGATCTGCAGGATGACCGGCAAAATCACCATCGGCAGCCAGACCATGGTGTTCTGACGTACCTGGGTGAGATCCTTGGCGACAATCGCCCACATACCGCGCCAGTTCCAGTCACGCATTGGCCTTGCTCCCCCGATGTGTGTTGCCCTTTTCGAGGTTGTCGAGGGCAAAATACACATCCTCCAGTCCGTGATCCCGTTTGCGCACGCCATAGATCCGGCCGCCAGCGGTCACGATCGCCTGAACGAGCGACGGCGTGACGTCGGTGTCGGAGACCTCGACGACCAGCAGGCTGCCATCCATCTCCAGGCTCACCACGCCGCGCTGATTCTGTATGGCCTGCCTCACAGCATCGTCAGGGGGCCCGTTCAGTTCAATCTCAATGAGCGTGTTGTGCCAGAGCTCCCGCGCCAACTGCGCCGGCGATCCAATGGCGCGCAGACTGCCGCGATGGATCACCCCCACCAGGTCGCACAGCTTTTCCGCCTCCACCAGGTTATGGGTGCACATAAAGATCGTGTGGCCATGGCGTTGGGCCAACTCCTGCACCAGTTCCTGCACATCCCGCGACGCCGCAGGATCCAACCCGGAGGTGGGCTCATCCAGGAACAGGATCTCGGGCTCGTGCAGCAGGGCCCGCGCGATGGCGAGACGCTGCTTCATGCCCCGGCTGTAGGCCCCCGTCTTGTCATCGGCCCGATCCCGGAGGCCGAAACGTGACAGCAACGCATCGATGCGGCCGGGCAATACTTGCTCGGGGACCCCGTAGACGTGACCCACGAAACGCAGGTTCTCGCGAGCCGTCAGGGCTTCGTACAGACTTGGGTTCTCCGTCAAGACGCCAGCGCGCGCCCGTATGGCGGCGCCATCGGTGGCGGGGTCCATCCCGAGCACCGAAGCTGCCCCCTCGGACGCATGAAGAAGACCGTTGAGGAGACGGACCGTTGTCGTCTTGCCCGCACCGTTGGGTCCAAGGAATCCAAACACCTGGCCGCGTGAAACCGACAGACTGAGATCGCGCACAGCCCAGTTCTCGTCGAACTGGCGTGACAGCCCGTTTGTGACAATGACAGTATCCACACTCGCCTCCCGTTCTTGGCGACAGGCACTATATGGGCGACAACGCCGCCTGTCAATCGGCGCCCCAGGGGCTGTTTCGGGCGCGCAGCACCCATGCTTGTCCGTGTTATGAGTCGTGTCCATGGACAGGCGATTGATGAGATGCCTCAACCTGCCGTATCTCTGGGCGGACCAGGCGGCGCGACATTAGGCTTGTCCAGGTTCGTCGGGCAGGGCACAGGTGATCCGGGGCGACTCGCGCCAGCTTGATGACAAAGGATGGCGTCGCTTACACCGGATGCTCTGGGCGTCAGGAGGGGCTAACTGCCCGCTGCGGCGCAGGCAAGGGATGCCTCTCGCGCCGCATCAGAGACACGATGCAGGTAGGCAGCGAGGCGAGGGATGCCCGCCCGCAGCGACGCCTCGTCGGCGCAGAGTGAGATGCGCACATAGCCGTCACTCCGCTCGCCAAAACTGCGTCCCGGCGCGACCGCGACGCGCTCGGCTTCCAGGAGGTCGCAACAGAAGCTGATCGAGTCTTTTGGCTGCGAAGAGATATCGGCGAGCATGTAAAAGGCGCCGCGAGGGTAAGAAACGGAGAGTTCATTGTCCAGGGCTAGTTCAACGGCCAGGTCTCGCCTCCGCCGGTACTCGGCGCGCATGGTTTCCACGCAGTCCTGAGGGCCAAGTAAGGCCGCGATTGCGCCGTGCTGTGCGACCGTGTTCACGCAGGATGTGGTCGGCTCCTGAATCTTGCTCAGGGCCGCGATGATCTCTTCATTCGCAATCGCATAGCCCACGCGCCAGCCGGTCATGGCATAGGACTTGCTGGTGGTAAAGATGCTTACCACACGGCCTTCGTCATCCCACTGTGCGGGCGAGATGTGCTCTCCCTCGAACACCAGCCGGTCATAGGTCTCATCCGACACCAGGTAGAGGTCGTGGCGCCGGCAGAAATCGAGACAGGCGCGCATGGTAGCCTCAGAATAGACGGCCCCGGTTGGGTTGGAAGGACTATTGATGAACAGGACACGGGTGCGCTCGTTCACCAACTCCTCAAGCGCGCTCAGATCAGGTTCAAAGTCGCGTGAGGCGAGTGTTGGATAGAACCGCGGGATAGCGTGGTTTAGGCACGCGGCCATGGCGAAATTACCGTATCCCGGATCGGGGAGCAGAATCTCGTCGCCGGGATTCAGCAACACAGTCATCGTGGAGTAGACGGCTTGCATCGCGCCCACCGTGACCATGACGTTCCTGGGCGTGACGTGAATGTTGTTCTCACGGGCGAGCTTGACGACGATCGCCTCACGCAGGGCCGGCATGCCCGAGTTGGCGGTGTACCCCGTATAGTCGTATCGCACAGCATTGACGGCGGCCTCTATCACATGGGCCGGCGGTTCAAAGTCTGGCTGGCCAATCTCCAGGTGGACAGCATCCGGATAGGCGGCAGCGCGATCCAGGATGAACCGGATAGGCGACCTGTCTATGCCTTTGACACTATTGGCCAGTGCTTTCATGTTGAGCCTTTTCCCCTTTGGCGCGACTACCGTCAAAAAAGAGTGCCGCAGCAATACGAGGCCCCGGCCTCGCTGCACGGCACTGTTGACTGCGCGCTCAAATTCTGATTGTATGGTTAGTATAGACCCGATTTTCCGCTAGCGCAAGTGGTAAAAGCCATGTGTACATGCTGCACAACTCGGAATGTTCCTGGCAACGCCACAGGTAGTAGTCATACTCGCCGTTGTTCCCAGTGCTAGTGGCCCTTTTCCTGACTGCGGCACTGGATCGCGGTTTTACGGGTTGCGGGGTGCGTTGGTGGGCGCTGGGCATTGACAGGGGCCCGGCGAGATGCTACCATCCTGTCACAGACAGATCAGTTGAACAGGTCTGGCTGCAATCACAGGGGGCTTGAGCATTTACGGTGTCCTCGGCTCAATGCCCGATATTGCAAGGAGGCTCCAACATGCAGGTCTCTGTCAAGAGCAAAGGGCTCGCATCAGTAGACTCGCTCCGCGAATATGTAGAGCGCAAAGTGAACAGACTGGATCGCTATTTCCCAGATGTGTCGGCGGCCGAGGTCGATCTGGTGGTGCAGAACACGCGCAGTGCCGAAGATAGTCAGGTCGCGCAGATTACGCTGCGGTCGAACCGCGGCGTGGTGCTGCGGGCAGAGGAGCGATCTGGCGATATGCGCTCCTCGATCGACGCGGCGATGGACAAGATGGAACGGCAGATCAGGAACTACAAGGGCAAGCACTGGCAGTCGCGCGCGCGCCGGGGAGCAGAGCGCGCTGAGGATCAGATTGTGGAGGCGCTGGAACCGGAAGAGGAGCAGGAACTCGAGACTCTGATTCGGGTCAAGACGTTCCAGACACGGCCTATGGATGTCGAAGAGGCCATCGAGCAGATGGAACTGATCGGGCACGACTTTTTCGTGTTTTACAACGTGGCCACCAGCAACTATAGCGTCGTGTACCGGCGGCGCGACGAGGGCTATGGCCTGTTGCTGCCCGAGCTGATCTAGAACACGTAGTATCACTGTGCGGGGTGGGGTCTGTCCCCACCCCGTTTTTGCATCTCAGCCGGCAGGGGACTTGAGCTCGCGGATCATCTCTGTCAGCCGGGCTGTCACGCGATAGCCGTAGTAATAGGCCACCAGAGCGCAAAGCTTGAGACCATGCCACCCATCGCGGAAGCCTTCAAGCCGGACATAGTAGCGCCAGAACTCGCGCACCGGCTGTGAGTACAACGTCCAGGGTTTGGGCCGCACGCCCGCGCGCAGCCTGTTGCCGGCCTCGAGCTCGACGTACTGGTTCTGCTTGGCGACAAATTGCTCCATCGTGGCATAGTTGTGATGGATGAGTGGCTCTTGCAGGTAACCTGCATCGCCCTGCAGCATCACCACTTCGTGCACCGGGTGTTCCGGGTCATAGCGCGCACAATCCACGCGGTAGACTCGCAGTTGATAGTCGGGGTACCAGCCCCCGTGGCGCGTCTCGTGTCCCCAGATAAAGTTCCGTCTAGGGACCCACCAGCCTGTTCGCTCCGGATCCTGTACGGCCTGGCGGATCTCGGCAGCCAGTGCCTCGGTCGCCTCTTCATCGGAGTCGATGTAAAAAAGCCACTCTGTTTCACACTGCTCAAAACCAAAGTTGCGTTGCTGGCTAAAGTTCTCAAAGCGATTTGTAACAACACGGGCACCCAGATCGCGGCTGATCTCTGCCGTTCGATCGGTGCTCCTGTCGTCCAGGATGACGAGGCGTTTGTCTGCCCAGGAGACGCTCTTTAGGCAGCGCGCGATGATGGACTCGTTGTTGCTGGCCAGAACCGCTGCAGTGATATCGGTCACACTAGAGCTCCAGCACGGTTCGGTAGGCAGAAAGCTGCTTTTCGGCCGCCTCCTGGTCGATGGCTCCTTCAGCCAGCGCACGTGTCACCTGCCGGGCGCGCCGCATAATGCCTGCCTTGAGGATCAGCCGGACCGCAGCAGTGTAGCCACGGGAGTAGTGCTTTTCAAAGAGCCGAAACCGGCTGCGCCAGAGGGCGATGAACATGCGCTCTCGAAACTGCCCGGTGCTCTGCCCCCCCAGATGCACGATGTGCGCCTGGGGGACACAATACACCGCCCAGCCCGCCTTTCTCGCGCGGATGCACCAGTCGATCTCTTCGCAGTACATGAAATAGCCCTCATCGAGCGGTCCGATCTGCGCGAGCGCCTCCCGCCGAATCATGAGCGCTGCCCCCAGAGGATGGTCGATAGGGAAAGGTTCGCCGGCCTCGTACAGGTGCTGCGGGTACCGGCCGTTCAGTCGCGAGTTGATCAGGCGGTGATGGATCGTCCAAAAGTCAAAAAAGGTCATCAGGAGCGTCGGAAAGTAAAAGGCGCCGTGCTGAAAGGAGCCGTCGCCATAGGTCAGCCGGGCGCCTGCGGCGCCCGCTTGAGGATGGGTATCCAGGAACGACACCATCTGCGTGAGGGCATCGTGCCGCACCAGCGTATCGGGATTCAGCAAGAGCACGTGGCGTGGCGGGTCCGGTGATCGCAGCATGGCATCGATGCCCAGGTTCGTGCCACGCGCAAACCCCAGATTCTCAGAGCTGGCGATCAAATGGGCCTGAGGAAAGGATTCGCCGATCATCGCCGCACTGCCGTCGCTGGATGTGTTGTCGATCACCCATACCTGGGCGGTCAATCGCTCGTCATCCAGCGCCTGATAGACGGAGCGCAGGCAATCCGCGGTCAGTTGCCGGGTGTTGTAGCTAACAACGACGATACCCAGGTCCACCATGCGCCTCGCTAGTAGCCAATGGCGATCTGGGTGGGGGAGATCCTGTCCTGGACGATCCAGACCTGTTCGTGGATCAGCCCGAGCCAGTAGTAGGGGGCATCCTTGACCGGAATATCGTCGACGGTCAGGCCGCCGGTGACAACCACGGTCTGCCCGGGCATGAGATAGAGCTGTGGTCCGGCGATCGTATCCACCAGCGTGAGCTCATCGTCCATACCAAGCTGCCAGCGGAAGGGAAACACTCTGCCCGCGCTGTTGCCCTCATAGTCCAGGCCGATGCGGAACAACCCCGGCTCTTCATACTCCTCCAACGAGTTAAAGTTCTCACGGGTGGAGTAGACCGTTCCCGGCTCCGGGCCTTTGGTGCGTACAGGCACCCTGCCTGTATTCTTGACGGTGCAGGTAAAGTAGAGCGTGCTATGGAGCGGCAAGACAGAGGGCTCAAAGATGGCCGCGCGATTGATGATTTCAACGAGGGGCACGCCGCCCTCTTCGATGGTCAGGCTCGCGCGTTCCTCTGCGACGTTTCCCACGGCATCCACCGCGCGCACGACGACAGTATAGTTGCCATCGGGCGGGGGAGAGGCCCCCAGATCGATGCCGCCGTCATAGTCATGTTCGTGCGTGCCCGCGGCGCCGTCCTCCCGGATCTTGTCTTCCGGCACCGGATACCTGGTCCCATCGGCCCCAAGCAGGTAGACCTCGACTCTGACGACCTCTTTGCTCAGGCTGTACCCGATATTGACGCGGTCGCCGATACCGTCGCGGTTTGGCGTAAAGCTATCGGGATAGACGCGCAGGTTCTCGATCGCGAGGGGTTGGGCGTCACCATCCTGTATCATAATGGACGACGCGACGCTATCAGACCGCCCGCGCGTGTCCACAGCCTCGAACACGACCTGATACTGGCCATCGGGCAGGAGGGTTCCGTCGATCACACCGCCAAAGTAGATGGTGCGTTCCCCTTTGGACCGGCGCTCGTTCACCCGCAGATCGTGCCTGCCGCCCTGGGGATCGACAAGGTAAATAGAGACAAAGGCCGTGCGCGAGACAGAGTAGCGCATCTCGGCCACATCCGAGTCGCCATCTGCGTTTGGTGAGATCGTATCTGGGCGTATGTCTACTCCGCCGAGCAGCGCCGACGAGCCACAGCCGGCCAGAAGCAGGGCTGTGAGCAGTGCGATGGTGACGACCAGCAACTGTCGCAGAGACATGGTACGTTTCCTGGGATCGGTGTAGGTATCTGTATGCACCACGCCAGTGTAGTGAATCACTCGATGGGGGTCAAGAGAGAGACGAGCGCCGTTCCTGGCCTCCTGTGGACGCGACTGGCCCGGCACCATCCGGCTCACGGATAGCGGATTGTCGCTTCGGGCTGGCTGCACTAGAATAGCGGTCGCGCATCACGGTGTTGGCAAGGAGAGGCGATGCTCAGCTACCTGGAAGCACTGCGGGCCATTCTGGACCGTGCAGATTTTGAACGGGATCGCGGGACACCTTATGCTCAACGTGACTGGCGTTTAGCACGTGTGGAAGAACTCCTGGAGCAGCTGGGATCGCCTCACAGGTCGTACGCCACTGTTCACATTGCGGGCACCAAGGGCAAGGGCTCTACCACCGCAATGGTGGACGCGATCCTGCGGGCTGCGGGCTATCGCACGGGCATGTACACCTCCCCACACCTGCACACCTTCCGCGAGCGTATCCGCCTGCAGGGCGAGCCTATTAGCGAAGCACAATTGGTTGAGCTGGTGGAGGGGATTCTGCCCCTGCTGGCGAGCCGGCCGCTGATCTCGGTATTTGAGACGATCACCGCGCTGGCCATGTGGCACTTTTCGCGGTCAGCGGTCGATGTGGGCGTGTTTGAGGTTGGCATGGGGGGGCGGCTCGATGCAACGAACGTTATCCACCCGCTGGTTTCGCTGATCACCTCCATCAGTATCGATCATGTGGGAATTCTGGGTTCGACCCTGGCGGAGATTGCCGGTGAAAAGGCCGGTATCATCAAGCTGGGGGTCCCTGTTATCAGCGCGCCGCAGCGGGCTCCGGCTCTCAGAGTCATCCGTGAGACGGCCGCCAGGCAGGGGGCGCCGCTCACACTGGTGCAAGCGGATTGGCGCTGGCGCGCATTAGGCAAGGTTCCGGGGGGGCAGCATCTGGCCGTCTACCGTCGCGGCAACGGGCGCAGGCCGGACTATCCCGATCTCTTTTTACCGCTGCTGGGCGAGTTCCAACTGGAGAACGCCTGCACCGCAATCGCCGGGGTCGAGGCGCTGCGTGAGCAGGGCATGGAGATCCCTCTGGCGGCGGTTAAGCAGGGACTGGCTCAGGTGCACTGGCCTGGCCGTATGCAGGTGCTGTCTCGTGAGCCGCTGGTCGTCGTCGATGGGGCACATAACCCCTACTCGATTAACCAGCTGATCAAGTCGTTGCCGGCCTATCTCGACTATGAGCGGATCGTGCTCATTTTTGGCGCGGGACGGACACATCGCCCCGGAGAACTGCTGGAAGTGCTCCTGCCCTCGGCCTCACAGACCTATGTGACAGAGGCGAACCATCCCAAAGCGGCCAGTGTAGAACTGCTGCGCGATATGGCACTGGAGTTGGAGCACGAGGTGCAGATGGCCTCCAGCGCCGTGGAGGCGCTGCAAGAGGCTGTGGCCGCGGCGCGACCGGGAGATCTCATCCTGGCCACTGGCTCACTCTTTTTGGTGGCCGAGGTCATGTCGGCCTGGGCGATGCTGCAGGGCCAGCCGCCGTACCCTTCGGATCCCCCCGGCGCCTACTAGAACAACGGCAAAGGGCCGGCAGCGTGCTGCCGGCCCTCTTGCGGATGGGTGCCTAAAAGTCCACTTTGGGGAGCTTTTCCAACGACTTGCGGATGTTCTCCTCAGGATAGGCATAGTCCTCGAGCTTGCCGCCCAGATACGAGTCATAGGACGATGTATCCAGAAAGCCGTGGCCCGAAAGCTCAAAGACGATCACGCGCTCCTCTTGCTTTTCCTTAGCGTCAAGCGCCTCGTCGATCGCCGCGCGGATGGCGTGCGCTGACTCGGGTGCCGGAATAATGCCCTCTGTCCTGGTGAACAGCGCGGCAGCCTCGAACACCGGGATCTGGAAGTAGGCGACTGACTCGATGGCTTTGTGCTCGTGCAGCAGTGCCAGGATGGGTGCGACGCCATGGTAGCGCAGGCCCCCGGCATGGATTCCCGCAGGCACAAAGTCGTGGCCCAGCGTGTTCATCTTGACCACGGGCGCCATCTTGGCCGTGTCGCCATAGTCATAGGCATAGGGCCCCTTGGTCAGGGTGGGGCAGGCCATCGGCTCCACACCGACCAGCCTTGTCTTGGTGCCATCGGTCACGTTCCGGTGATAGAACGGCAAGGCGATTCCACCAAAGTTGGAGCCGCCACCGACGCACCCGATCACGACGTCGGCCTCCACGCCTGCCATCTCGAGCTGCATCATGGTCTCCTGGCCAATGACCGTCTGATGCAAAAGCACGTGATTCAGGACGCTGCCCAGCGAGTACTTGGTGTCATCGTTCTTGATGGCGATCTCGACCGCCTCGCTGATGGCCATTCCCAGGCTGCCTGCAGAGTTCGGATCCTGTGCCAGCATGGCGCGCCCGGACTCTGTCTCCGGGCTGGGGCTCGGATAGACCTCCGCCCCGAACATACGCATGAGGGAGCGCCGGCCGGGCTTTTGATCATAGCTCACGCGCACCATAAACACCTTGCACGTGATATCAAAAAAGCTGGTGGCCATGGCCAAAGCCGCACCCCACTGGCCTGCGCCCGTCTCTGTAGTGAGGTGTTTTACGCCCGCGGCCATGTTGTAGTAAGCCTGCGCGACAGCCGTGTTCGGCTTGTGACTGCCTGTCGGGCTCACACCCTCGTACTTGAAAAAGATCTTGGCAGGGGTGCCGATGGCCTTTTCCAGCCTGGAGGCACGCACCAGCGGCGTCGGCCGCCACAGCTGCAGGATCTCGCGCACCTCAGCCGGAATGTCGATGTACCTCTCCTGACTGACCTCCTGCATGATCAGTTCCATTGGAAAGATCGGTGCAAGATCGTCAGGTCCTACGGGCTGCAAGGTTCCGGGATGCAAGGTTGGGGGCATGGGGGCCGGCAAATCCGGCGCCACATTGTACCAACGGGTAGGGACATCGTCCTGAGTGAGCAGGAATTGGGTCTGCATGTCGAACTCCTCCTTCTTTGTGCTGCGTGCTGACGAACAACATGACACTGGGCGCCAATGGCGACGGTCTGCCCAAACAAAAAGGCCCCCGTCCCCAGTAGGGACGAGAGCCAGCACTCCCGCGGTACCACCCTTTTTGGACCGGCCTGTAAACAACAACATCCGCCGTGATGGCGGATGATTGCGAGCCAGCCCCACTCTGCAGATACAGAATCCCTGTCACTCGTCGACAGGACTCGATATCCTCTGCCTTGATAACGGTGGCGTCTCCGTCCCCACCTACTCCATTCGGCGGGGCGACTCCCAGGCCCATTCGCTGCCCATGTCGGCGCCGGGCTCACACCTTACCCCGGCTCTCTGTGCCGCACCCTGGCAGGTACTCTTCCTGCTCAACGTCTTTACAATGCCATTCTAGTATCAGGGCCGCCGCCTGTCAAGTGGACGTTTTTCTGCGAGCGGCCCCGTCTGAACCTATTCCTGATCGGGCCAGCCAAAGCGCTGCATGTTCCCTGGTATCGCCTGATAGGTGATGCCCAGCCAGGCCCTGCCAGGCGCATCAGGGTTCTCCCCGAGGGTGACTGCGAGGTCCAACTCGCCGGCACCCCTCAGCACGGTTACCGTGATTCTGTCGCCAGGTGCATAGTCGGTGATGAGCGCTGCGGGACCGGCCTCGGGAAGTTCCTGACCATCGAACTGCGTGATCATGTCACCGATCTGGATGCCTGCTCGGTCGGCAGGGCTATCCGGCGTCACGGCCGTCACCAGCGCGTACACCGTCTCCATGCGGAACTCGGGCACCACCGGCGTACGGGGCACCACTGGAACCTGGTATTCGCGCGTGATCCTCGGCACCGGCTGCTCGATCTGCGACGTGTCCGTTCGCGACGCGATAAAGTAGGAAGCGACGCCTCCAGCGAGTGCACCGCCGACGCACCCGACCAACAGCGCCAGCACGCCCACGACAACAACAAGCACGATCGCGTTTTTCTTCTCCATGCGACACCTCCCCTGGTTCAGCTACTCGGATACTATACGTCTCAGGGCCTCTTGCGTTTCGGCCTCTTTTTGCTGATCCTCCTCGACGATCTGCCAAAAGTCGAGTTCGCTCCGAAACTCGTCCATCTTCTCCTGCGAGAGGCGGATGTAGCGCGCTTCAGCAGTGATAGCCACGGTTCCGTCCTCCAGGCGGATTTCTCCCTTGCCTTCCATAGTGCGACTGCGCAACCGGACAACCTCTCCAACTACCGTGATTGGCTCGTTCAGTGGAACAGGCTTGAGGAAGCGAGTGTTCAGGTCCACTGTCATGGCCCAGATGTCGAGCTTCTCAAGCGTCCGGCCGATGGTCTCATCCAGCAGGGCGCAGGCGATACCGCCGTGCATGACACCCGGATAGCCCTGATGTTCTTCGCCCGGTGTAAAGCGGGTCGCCACACGGCCATCGTCCAACTCATAGAACCCCAGTTTCAGGCCGATGGGATTGTTCATGCCACACAGGAAGCAATTTCGGGAGTTGTGTTGTCGCTTCAAGGTTCTGTCCCTCCTCGTTTCTGCACGAAATGTAGACCCCAGGCCGGGGCATGTCAAAGCGCCGACGTCCGGCAACTTGACACACGCTGGCGTGGCGCTATTATATAGGAGTTGACTTAACAATCATGAGGTATGGCGCAGAACATGGCAGTCCGAGACATTGTTACTTCTGAGAACCCGCTTCTCAGAGAAAAGTCCAAAAAGGTGACGCGTTTCACACCGGCTCTGCGGCAGTTGGTGGAGGACATGTTCGACACGATGGACTCTGCCGGAGGCGTCGGTCTTGCGGCTCCCCAGATCGGTGTTCTACAAAGGGTCTTTATCGTCGGCATCCCTGCCGAGATCGACGATGAGGGCAACGAGATCTCGCCTCAGGAAGACTATGTGCTCATCAACCCGGAGATCATTCGCCTGCAAGGCGAGGAGGAAATGGTCGAAGGGTGTCTCTCCGTTCCTGGCTATCAGGGTCTGGTCAAGAGGGCCACCTCTGTCGTGATCAAAGGGCAGGATGAGTATGGCCATGCGGTGCGGTACACTGGAGACGGGCTTCTGGCGCAAGCCTTCCAGCATGAACTGGACCATTTGGACGGTGTGCTCTATTTCGATCGCGTGGAGACCCAGGACAAGTTCTGGCGAATCCCCGATGAAGAGCAAGACGCGGATACGGACGAGGAGCAGACAGCCGGCTGAATCGTCACAGAGTAGATGCGTGCCCGAGGATCAGCATCCCCGGGCTCGTTCTATTTGGGAGACTGGAGCCAAAGAGGCTCGTCTAGCAGATCTCCGGCGCGCTCCAGGATCAAATCAGCGCCAGCCCGCTCCAGTTCGCGACGCTCACCAAACCCGGACAGCACCCCGATGGCATAGGCGCCGGCGCGGCGCGCCGCCAGGACGTCGTTTGTGGTGTCGCCGATCATCAGGCACACCTCGGGCGTGACGCCGAGCAACTTCGCTGCCTTGCGTACCGGCTCCGGGTGCGGCTTCATGCGCACGACGTCCTGCCTCGTGACGACCGCCTCAAAGTACGGCTCCAGGCCGCTGTGCGCCAAAAAGGCCAACGCCTCTGCCCGCGCCCGCGTCGTGACGACGGCCAGACGGTAACGCCCGTGGAGAGCATCGAGCAACTCCAGGCTGCGCTCCACGGTGGCCGATCGCTCCTGAGTGGCCAATCCCCGCGCCCTTCTCAGCCTGTCGGTGAGCCCAAAGAAGGAGGTCTTTAGCCCCAGGTGCTCCACGGCGGAGAGCAGATAGTTGCTGGGCGTCTCGGCTGTCATGACGATCCACCGGGCCAGGGCGACCAAATCGGCACGGCGCCATATCCTACGCACAAAGGTCAGCCGCGCCGCGATCTTTTCGACCCAGCGGTCATCGCTCTCGATCAGCGTGCCGTCGAGATCAAGCAACACGGCTCGTATCTGTTGCATCGGAATCGGCCTGGGATCCCTCATCCCCAACCCCCTACTTGAACCGCCGAGCCAGTTCTGCCTCAACATCCTGCCAGGTGAGCCCTTTCGCCACGAGCGCGACCAGCAGATGATACACCAGATCGGCGCTTTCATAGATCAGGCGGTCCTTATCCTGCAGGGCGCCGGCCACGACCACCTCGACCGCCTCCTCGCCCACTTTCTTGAGGATCTCCACGTCGCCCGCGGCGAACAGCCGGCAGGTGTAGGATCCTTCTTGCGGATGCTCCTTGCGGTCCACGACGGTTGCCTGCAGTGCGGTCAACGTCTCGCTCATCGCCATTCTCCTTCAGGCGCCGGTGGGCATGGGGCACTGTCTGTTCCTGATGCGATCAGAGGCCGGTGAAAGCAGGTGATACGTCCGGTGTGGCAGGCGGGGCCCGCGGGTTCCACCCGAATCAGCAGCGTGTCGGCATCGCAATCCGCGACGATCTCGATGATGCGCTGGGTGTTGCCGGATGTTTCACCCTTGTGCCACAGGGTGCGCCGGCTGCGGCTCCAGAACCAGGTCTCGCCGGATGCGATGCTCCTGGCCAGAGACTCGCGGTTCATGTACGCCAGCATCAACACCTGACCCGTCGTGGCGTCCTGGACGATGGCGGGCACCAGCCCCCGGTCATCCCAGGCGAGAGTCTCAGGCAGCGCGCTGAGGGTATGATCCGGCATGTGTCCTCCTAGCTTCGGATCGGCAGCCCGCGCTCGGTGAGGTAGGCCTTGATCTCTGTGACGGACAGCTCCCGAAAGTGGAACAGTGACGCCGCCAGCGCCGCGCTGGCACCGCCCTCGGTGAGCGCCTCGTAAAAATGCTCTTTGGTGCCTGCCCCGCCCGACGCGATCACCGGGATGGAGACGGCATCGGCGACGGCGCGGGTGACCGCCAGATCATAGCCGTTCTTGGTGCCATCGCGATCCATGCTGGTGAGCAGGATCTCGCCGGCGCCCCGTTCCTGCGCCTCACGTGCCCAGGCCACGGCCTCCAGGCCGGTGGGGACGCGGCCCCCGTTGATGTACACCTGGTGTGTGCCGTCGGGTTCCGTCTTGACGTCGATCGCGACCACGATGCACTGCGAGCCAAAGCGTTTGGCGCCCTCGCCGATCAGATCGGGGGTGCGCACCGCGGAGCTGTTGATCAACGTCTTGTCGGCGCCTGCCAGCAACACGCTGCGTAAATCTTCCACCGTACGCAAGCCACCGCCCACGGTGAACGGGATCGTGACCGCATCGGCGACCTTGCGCACCATATCGATCACAATGTCACGGGCCTCGTGCGACGCCGTGATGTCCAGAAACGCCAGTTCGTCGGCGCGTTCTTCGCTATAGATCAGAGCCTGCTCTACCGGATCCCCTGCGTCCCGAAGGGACACAAAGTTGATCCCCTTGACGACCCGACCGTTCATCACGTCCAGACAGGGGATAATGCGCTTAGCCAGCATGTTATTCTCCTTCGGCAACTTGCAGTGCCTGAGCCAGATCGATCGTACCCCGGTAGAGTGCCATCCCGACGATGACGCCGTCGATACCTTCGCTGCGGTGAGCGACCAGGGCTTTAATATCGGCGATGGAGGCGACGCCTCCCGAGGCGGTGATGCTCAGTCCGGTCTCGCGCGCCATCTCTCGCGTGGCATCCAGGTTGATGCCGGTCAGCATCCCATCTCGGGCCACATCGGTATAGACCAGACGTGCCACGCCCAGCCTGGCCATGCGGCGGCCCAGCGTTACCGCATCGACCTCGGTCACATCCCGCCAGCCGTGAATGGCCACACGACCATCGCGGGCGTCGATGCCCACAGCTACCTGATCGGGCGTCACGCGCATGAGGGTCTCTACGACCACTTCAGGTTGCGAGACGGCTACGGTTCCCAGCACTACCCTGCTCACGCCAGCCGACAGCAACGCGAGGACGTCCTTCGTCGAGCGTACTCCGCCGCCGAACTGCACCGGTACGTCGACGGCTGACAGTATCCGCTCCAGCGCCCGAAGATTCTCCAGGCCCCCGTCGCCCAGGGCACCGTCGAGGTTCACGACGTGCAGCCACTCGGCCCCCTCGGCAACCCAGCGCCGGGCGGCGTCCACGGGATCGTCGGCAAAGATGCTCTCGGCGTCGGGGCTGCCCTGCTGCAGGCGCACGCAGCGCCCCTGGCGCAGGTCGATGGCAGGGTAGATGATCATGTCTGTGCCTCTGCAGTGGAATCGATGCCGGCGAGATGGAGCCAATTACGCAGGATGCGCGCGCCCACGTCCTGGCTCTTTTCCGGGTGGAACTGGATGCCATAGAGATGCTCGCGTGCGACGATAGAGGTAAAGGGCAGGCCATAGTCTGTGGACGCAGCAACCACCCCTGCGTTTCTCGGCGCGACATAATAAGAGTGCACGAAATAGGCATAGCTGCGATCGGGCACGCCCGCAAAGAGGGCGTCCCGTCTCGTCTGGTCGATCTGGTTCCATCCCATGTGAGGCACCGTCAGATCGTCCGAAAAGCGGCGCACGGTGCCCTCCAGCACCGCGAGGCCGCGATGTGCGCCCATCTCTTCACTGGTCTCGAAAAGGAGCTGGAGGCCGAGGCAGATCCCCATAAAGGGGCGGCCACCGTCGATCGCCCGCCGCAGCGGATCGACCAACCCCAGCGTGCGCAAGCGTTCCATGGCATCGCCAAAGGCTCCGACGCCGGGGAGTACCAGCGCTTCCGCCTGTGCTACGAGCTCTGGATCGTTCGTAACGAGTGGGGTGACGCCCAGACGGCGGAACGCCATCTCCACATTGCGCAGGTTGCCCATGCCGTAATCGATAATGGCCAGCATGTTACAGGCTCCCCTTGGTCGAGGGTATGCCCGTCTGGCGCGGGTCCAGGCTGACGGCCTGGCGCAGCGCGCGCCCCAGCCCCTTGAAGATACCCTCGATGATGTGGTGGGTGTTCATGCCGTGCAGCAACTTGACGTGCAGCGTCATGCCGGCGTTGCTGGCCAGGGCGCGCAGGAACTCGGGTACCAGCTCGGTGTCAAAGGTGCCTACGCGGCTTGATGGTAGGGCGACGTCGTAGACCAGCAGCCCCCGCCCGGAAAAGTCCAGCGCCACGAGCACCAGCGCCTCGTCCATCGGCATGAGCTGCGACCCGTACCGGCTGATGCCGCGCTTGTCACCCAGAGCCGTGGCCAGCGCCTGACCCAGGAGGATGCCCACATCCTCAACCGTGTGGTGATCGTCGATATCGGTGTCGCCGCGCGCCGTCACATCGAGGTCGATCATCCCATGCGCGGCCACATGACTCAGCATGTGATCCAGAAAGGGCACTCCGCTGTCGCAGTGCCACTGCCCCTGGCCATCCAGGTTGAGGGCGATCGCTACATCCGTTTCACGTGTCTTGCGGCTCTCGCTCACTGTGCGAATCGCTGGCATCGTGATCCTCCTACTCGGACTAGTCCCCACCGCTGGTTGTCGCAAAAGCCTCCAGCGCTGTGGCGATTGTCTCGTTCTGCTCCGGCGTCCCGACCGAGATGCGCACGCATCGCTCCAGCCCGCCGCGCCCATAGTACCTCAGCAGGATGCCCCGGGCCTCCATGTAGGCTCGCAGGGCCTCCAGCGTACCGCGCTCGAGCCGGCACAGGATATAGTTGGCCTGGCTGGGGTAGGCTCGCACACCGGGAATGTGCGCCAGTCTCTCGTACAGCGCGTCACGATCCCGGACGATGGCCCGCACGCGCTCCAGGGTGGCGTCTACGTCCTCGAGGGTGGCCAGCGCGGCCGCCTGCGCGGGGCCGTTGACATTGTAAGGCGACTTTAGTTTCAGCAGGGCGGGCATCAGCGTCGATGGGAACACGCCGTATCCCACACGCAGCCCCGCCAGCCCGGCCCACTTGCTAAAGGTGCGCAGCACGATCAGATTCGAGTGTTGCGGCACCCAGGATGCGCGGGAGGCGCCGGCGAACTCGACATAGGCCTCATCCAGCACCACGAGCAACGGCAGGGCCAGCAGCCGCTCCAGGGTGTCAGCGGGCAACAGCTGTCCATCCGGGTTATTGGGCGAAGCCGCGAACAGCACCCGCGGCCGCGGATCACGGGCGCACAACGCGGTGATACCTTCGATATCCACCGCAAAGCCGCCATCCCGGGGCATCTCCACCACGCGCATGTCATTGGTAGCGCCGTAAAAGGCATACATCCCAAAGGTGGGCGGGCAGTCGATGGCCTCGCCGATCCCGTTCCCTTCTGCATCGGGCCGGAACAGCCTGAGGATCAGATCGATCAACTCGTCGGAGCCGTTCCCCACCAGGATGTGCCCGGCCGGCACGCTCACATAGTCAGCGATGCCCTCCGCCAGCCGCCGGCTGATCGGATCGGGGTAGCGGTGGTACTGATCGAAACCGTGCAGTACCTGCAGGGCGTGGGGCGTGGGGCCGTAGGGGTTCTCGTTGGCGTCCGCCTTGATCAGGGATTCGACCGGCATCCCGAGTCGCCGGGCCGTCTCGGCCAAAGGCTCCGGGGCGTACTCCTGGAGCCCCTTAATGCGGCCCCCGACGAGGTCGGCAGGAACTATCTCGCTTCTCTGTTGGGCCATGCTACTCCGTTCCTCCGGCAGCTGGATCCAGCCGCACGCGCACGGCTGCGGCGTGCGCTGTGAGTTCCTCAGTCTCGGCGAGATCGATGGCCGCCTGGCTGATCCTGGCGGCCTCGCTGGCGCTGACGCCAAAAACACTGGTGATCTTGCAGAAATCCCACAGGTTGACCGGTGAGGAAAAGCGCGCGGTCTGGCCGGTGGGCATGATGTGGCTGGGCCCAACGACATAGTCGCCCAGAGCCTCAGACGAGTACTCCCCCACAAAGACGCCTCCAGCGTGCCGCACGCGGCCCACCAGCGACCAGGGATCGGCGGTCAGCAAACAAAGGTGCTCTGGTGCGTATTCGTTTGCCAGGTCCAGAGCTTCGTCCACGCTGGCGACCACGGCGATGCCCCCGCGCGCGCTCAACGAGGTCCGGATGACCTCCACCCGGTGCAGTGTAGCGAGTTGCATGGCCACCTGCTCCCGGACGCGCTCGGCCAGGTCGGCACTGGGTGTCAGCAGGATGGCGGAGGCGAGCGGGTCGTGCTCAGACTGGGCCAGCAGGTCAGCCGCGACCCAGGCCGGGTTGGCCGTGTCATCGGCGATCAACAGCGTCTCGGTCGGGCCGGGAAGCGCGTCGATCCCCACGCGGCCATAGACCCGGCGCTTGGCCAGCACGACAAAGATGTTGCCCGGCCCCATGATCTTGTCCACGCGCGGCACAGACGCGGTGCCATAGGCCAGGGCGCCGATGGCCTGGGCGCCGCCCATGGCATAGACCTCGCTGGCGCCGGCGACGCGGGCGGCAGCGAGAATAGTGTCGTTCAGGCGGCCCTCGCGCAGTGGCGTGGCGATGACGATTTCTGGCACGCCCGCAACGCGCGCGGGAATAGCGGCCATCAGCAAAGAGGAGGGGTAGGCGGCGCGCCCGTTCGGGGCATAGATCCCTACCCGGTCCAGCGGGCGGATGATCTGTCCCAGACCGCCCCCCGACTCATCCCAGGCCATCCACGACTGGTGCGGCTGCCGCTCGTAGAAGGCGGCGATGCGTGCGGCTGAGAGTTCCAGGGCCTCACGGATGTTGGCGGGCGTGGTCTCCCAGGCCTGTTCAATGCGTTCAGCCGACACGCGGAGCGCGGTGTCCGTGGCGCCGTCGAGCAGTACCGAGTAACGCTGCACGGCAGCGTCTCCCTCACGGGCGACGTCGTCGAGAATGCGCGCCACGACCTGATCGGGCGTGAGGGGCTCGCCGAACAGGCGCTCGATCGACCGCGCGAGTTCCGGCGAGGCCGCGTACTCGTCCAGGGGCTGCCGCGCCAGCAGTGTCTCGCGGGCCGCCTCGGCGCCATACACGATACGGACGATATCCTCAGCGCTCACTGGCGCTCCTTTCGACTTTGCACGGCGGCCGAGAGCCTGCCAATCACCTCGCGTATCTCCGCGGATCGCAGCTTGAGCGCCGCGCGGTTGACGATCAGGGTGGCCTCGGATTCCAGGATCGTTTCCAGCTCTACCAGACCGTTCTCGCGCAGTGTCCGGCCGCTCTCGACCAGGTCGACGATCAGATCCGCCAGGCCCACGATCGGCGCAAGCTCGATCGAGCCGCTGAGGTAGATGACCTCGGCCGAGAGGTCGCGCCCGGAAAAGTACTGCTGCGCCAGGCGCGGGTACTTGCTCGCCACGCGCAGGTACGGCTCCAGCCGGAGGTCGCGTCCGTGCCAGCTGGCCGGACCCGCCAGTGCCAGGTGGCAGCGTCCGATGCCCAGGCTCAGCGGCTCGTACACGTCGTGATCGCCCTCGCGCACCGTGTCCGTGCCGGCGATTCCCAGCGCGGCAGCACCGTACTCAACATAGGTCGGCACGTCCGATGGTTTGGCCAAGAGGAAGCGCAGCGTGCCCGTGAGGTCGGGAAAGATCAGGCTGCGCCCACCGTCGGACTCGGCCTGGTAGCCCGCCTCACGAAATATCTCCAGCACCTCATCCTGCATGCGCCCTTTGGGTAACGCGACCGTCAGCGGCTCCACTGGTCTACCTCCTGCTCCAGCTGCGACAGGTCCATCTCGCGCACCGTGCCGTCTTGCTCAATGGTCACGCGGCCGTTGGCGAGGGTATCGATGATGCGGACCGCCTGCCGCTGGCGCGCATAGTCGGATAGCGCCGGCCCATGCCGGTCCACCACGTCTACCTCGACCCTCAGGCCCCGTGCGCGCGCCTCTGCGATTGCGCGATGCACACTCGCAGGCAGAGCGCTAGAGAACAGCGCATCCAGGTGGAGGTCCGCGGAAGCCGACGAGACCAGCATGGCCCGCTCGATGCCGAGGGCAAAGCCCACGGCGGGCGTGGTCGGCCCAAAGCGCGCGATCAGATCGTCGTACCGGCCGCCGCTGCACAGGTGCAGTCCCAGTCCGTGGGCATAGCCACGGAAAGCGATGCCGGTATAGTAGGCCATGGATCGGACCTCGCCCAGATCGAGCAAGACGTGTTCGGCGACTCCCTGTGCGACCAGGCAGGCGTACACTTGCTCGAGATAATTGACCGCGTCGCGGGCCTCAGCGTTGCTGGCGAGGCCCCTTGCCGCAACCAACACCTCAGCGCCGCCGTAGAGGTGCGGCAGTGCCGCAATCAGCCGGGCGCCAGCGCCGGTCACTCCCAGGTCATCGAGGATGCGCTCGACCTCGATGTCGTTCTTGCGCCCGATGGCCTGTTCGAGGGCATCCTGCCCCTCGCCCTGCACCGCGCGGTCGCTCAGAGCGGCCCTCAGGTAGGCGACCTGCCCCAGATTGATCTGGAAATCGGCAATGCCCAGGGCCTGAAGCGCGGCGATGGCCAACGAGATGACCTCGGCGTCGGCCTCGGGTGTGGACGCGCCGATAAGCTCGACGCCCACCTGAGTGAACTCGTGACGCTGGCCCGCCTGGGGCTTTTCGTGGCGGAAGACGCTGCCCGAGTAGCTAAAGCGCAGGGGAAGCGGGCTGTCGTACAGCCGGGTGCCGACCAGCCTCGCTGTGAGGGGCGTCATGTCCGCGCGCAGAGCGATGATGTTGCCTTCCCGGTCGAAAAAGCGGAACATCTGGCGCTGCAGCTCGGTCGACGCCCCGGCCGACAGGCTCTCATAGTAGCCAAAGGTCGGCAGAATGATACGCCGGTATCCCCAGCGCTCAAACGCCTCGTGCAGCCGGGCCTCGAGCGCGGTCTTGATCGCGGCCTGTTCATCGTACAGCTCGTTCAGCCCGTGCGGGCGCAGGCGTCTCAGTTGATCGGTCATGGTCCTGCCTATTCTGGTATACGGCACTATCCAACAAACAAAAAAGACCAGTTCCTGGGAACTAGTCTCCGTTGCGGCGAGCTGTTCTGGCGCTGCCTCGATGCAGCAAACAACTCACCTATGTTTTATGATGGTGATGATAGAGCTCTCGCGCTAGGAAGGCTGCGACTCGAAACATGGCACCAACTCCTCTATCGTTGGACCGACTATAGCATAGCGAGTGGCTGGCGTCAACTTACACGGCCAGCACGGAGCGGAGACATACTTGACGCTCGTGCCCGACGCCCGTAGAATAAGAGTACAATTGTCCGCTTTTTATTGTTTGGAGGACAGAGATGAAATCGTACACCCGTCGGGCGCTATTTCGAATGACGGCAGCGCTGGGTATCGGGCTCGCCGCCAATGCCTGCGCGGCGCCGGTGCCGGATGATGTGCCGGCCACCGCTCCGGCCACGCAGGTCGCTGCTCCGGTTCCGTCCTCTACCGCTGCGCCGGCGACCCGGGTGCCAACGACTGGCTCTATCAGAGCAACGGAAGCGTCGCCGGCGGCCACCGCCGAACCTGTTTCGGTGGCTGCACACCCGCCCACGCCCACTCCGGCCCCGCCGGGCGCGGCCGATGTGGCCGTGATACACAGCGAGGATGCCGAGGCAGCCGTGCGCCGGGCGATGGAGGCACTGGGCGGCATCCAGCGCTTTGTGCAGGCCGGCTATGACGTCATCATCAAGCCCAACATCTGCAATGCTAACCACGGCCCCGAGTATGCCTCGACGACCAACCCGGTTGTGGTAGCCACGCTGGTACGCCTGTGTCTCGAAGCGGGGGCCAGCAAGGTGCGCGTCATGGACAATCCATTCGCCGGGAGTGCCCAGCAGGCCTATGCGACCTCTCAGGTGGGCGCCGCGGTTGAGGCGGCCGGTGGCGAGATGGAGGTCATGGCCTCCCATCGTTTTGTCGACGCGGATATCCCTCTGGGGCGCGACATCACCTCCTGGCAGTTCTACAAGCCGATTCTGGACGCCGACCTGGTGATCAATGCCCCCATCGCCAAACATCACGGGCTGGCCCGGCTCACGCTCGGCGGGAAGAACATGATGGGGTGTATCGAGAATCGCGGTGGCATCCACCGCAATCTCGGCCAGCGCATCGCCGATCTCGTCTCACGGGTGAGCCCGCAGCTCACAGTGATCGACGCGACGCGGATTCTGCTGGCTAACGGACCCACGGGCGGCAGCCTGGATGACGTTCTGGTCGCCAACACGATCATTGCCTCGCAGGATATCGTGGCCGCCGATGCCTGGGCGACCTCGCTCTTTGGCCGTAAACCGGAGGACATCGGGTACATCGTGGCAGCACACGAAATGGGGCTGGGGACGATGGATCTGAG